>DAOLDI010000008.1:0-17186 GCA_035327445.1 Cyclobacteriaceae bacterium
TGATGTTCTGAATTGTGCATAAGGGAAATTTAATGCAGCCTCACCCGCAATTTCTGGACTGATATCGGCAAAGTTCTGATCAAGATTAAATCTGAGTCTGATATCGCTTCCAGATAAAATTGGTTTGTCTGGGTCCCCAGAGTTCACCTTAAAGTCGGCATGTCTTGCGCTATACTCTCTGGTGTTAAATGTTAGTTCATCAGAAATAGCTTCTGAGCCTCTCGAAATAAGTCTGCCTGTTCCTCTAACACCTTGTCTTGTAACAATAGCAGTTCCGTCCAGCTGCGCAGTATTATCGTAGAACTGAAAAGGTTGCTTGGTATTTTTGAAAATCATGCGGTCTTGCTTGGGCAACCACTTCATTTCAAAATCCTTAAGTTCAGCCTTCGGGAAAATTACACTTCCAAATTGCTCTTGTCTTATTTCAGCTCTTACACCACTGCCAACCACTGAGTCAGGATAGAAAACAAAATCAGCTGACTCTGCTGTTGCTGCGAGATAATCAATAAAACCAGAAGTTCTAATACCCCGGTTGCTCAGGTTAATGTTACCGGTAAACTTAGCGTCTTGATTAAATAGTTTATATCCTGAACTTGGGGTGCTGTGATCGAAACCCAATGAACGATCGGGCATGGTATGCAACTTCTCCTTAAAATTTGGAAACATACCACTCGATACAAAGGTGCCTTCAAAACGAATGGCTCCAACATCCATATCACTCAGGCTGTCTAATGAAAATGGTGGAGCAACAAAGTAAACAGAACGATCATAGGCGCCATTCAAAACTTCTTTTCTGTTAAAATAAATTACACCCCCAGTAGTTGCATCAAGTCTCGGAAAATTACCTGCACCTGATTTGCCTGATTTGTTGTTAGGCTTGGCAATGAATAAGGTGCCTCCTGATTGTGGAGTTTCTGTCATGCCTGTTTCAGCCGCAGTTAATGAATCAACTCCTACCATCGGATTGTTTATCAGTCTTCTTACTTTTTGTCCGTAGGCATTTGTCTCTGTAACAAAGAATCTGATTGAGTCAATCTGTTTTAGATTAATGAAAAAGCTATCGTACTTGAGTGTGAAATTTTTTCCGAGAATTTCAAAATTTCCAGCTGAAATTCTGCCATCAAATTTCATGTCGCGGTCTTTTAACAATCTCACCGTTTGCTTGTCTGGAATAATAATTACATTCAGTGAGTCACTTACTTTTAATCCTTCAACACCGCGCACAATTATGTCATTTCTGTTCAGGTTAATGGTAGCATTTGCCTGTGAGTCAATTACTGAATGTATTTTCATGTTATCATAATCAGATTCATTATGATAGGCTTCAAACATCTTCACAACTCTTGGTCTGATAATCACTTCACCTCCCATTGGCTTGTATTCAACTAATCCCTTTGATGCCAGAAACTCCATCCCTGCATGCAGTTCTTCTATTTTTTTTCCTGAAAAACTTGACAGGGCATCAAGATTGGTATAAGCTGTATTGTATTTTTTAGAAAAGGCGGCTACCAATCCTGCAGGATGATAACCAAGGCCGGAAGCTGAAAGCAACCTGAAATCTTCGGGATCAAAATAATCTGCCGATTCAACCACAAAAGGAACAGTACCTCTGCCTCCTGCGGTAAAAATGTTTAAACTATCGGCATCAATATTCCAGCGCAGTATTTCTGAAGAAAAATCTACATTAAAATAAGAAGCTGAATAAGGCACCCCACGCATTAAACCTTTTCGAGGTTGCAAAGTAAGGTTGTTGGTAGCTCTGTTAAACCTGAACTGCACTGCTGTTGAAACGATGCTATCATTTCCCTGGTAAATGGCAACTGCCGCATTGCTCGAAATAATTGTTGAGTCTACAAATTCAAAACTCGTGGCTCTTGCCTGAAACTTTCTTCCGCCTACTCCAAATACTTGCAGCACAGATGGCTGTCTCGAAACCGATGTGGATGAAATTTTCTGGCCTTCAAGCGTAAAGCCTCCGCGATATTTTAATCGGTCATTACTTAAACCAAGAATCTCGATATTACTTTCATACGACTTAAACTGCGGATACTGACCAACTGAACCGGCTGCTCTGTTTACACTTCTCCATTCAAAAATTCCTTCTGCTCTTTCGCGCAAATTTTCGCGGTGTGTTAAGTATGCCTCCTGTGAGCTAATAGAGGGTTTGTTTACTTTGAAGTTGTACTCTCCCAGAGTTACATAAACCTCATTGCCGGGTAAGCCTGCAACCGACCAATCAAATACACCGCCTTCCCCAATAAATGTTTTTTGGTTAAAATCATAAGTGCCTTTTGTCTGGCGCAGAAATACAGAGTCAGATGCTGTAACAAAATTTAAGCTAAGTCTTTCGAATACAATTACCGGCCCCAATGGCTCAGGTTGTGGCTGCTTGAAAATTCTAAGGCCGGTGGCAGGTGTTGCCATATTGCTATCATCGTCCCAATCATCATCCCAGTTATCATTACCCCAATCATCCCAGTCATCAGCATCACTACTTTCAGTTAAAATAATCTGAGCTGGTTCTACATAATCAAAGCGAAAAACATCTTCAGTAATGCTCAGCCGATAGCTTCTATCAAAATGCAGGGCATGGTGCCTGAAAAAAACACGGCTTGCCCTTAAAAATTCCTGCACATTTTCTGCCGATTCATTCATAACGGTTTTACCCAGCACATCGAGGTAAGCGTTGAACTGCGCATTACTCAGGTTCTCAAACTTTTTAGCATTTACAAGGGCTGCAAAAAAGTTGATGATTATAGGACGGCTTCTATAACCCTTTAATTGAAGTAAACTGTGGTGTTGTTTGATGGCTTTTTGCTGGTCGAGTCCAAAACCTGGCCATAAAGCAGAAAAATCTGTCGCAATTTGCCTGGCCTCATCTGTACGATAAGCATTTAAAGCAAAAGCAATGCTATCAGGAAAGTTGCCGGGCTTTATTGCCGCTCCGTTGCCCTGTGCAAAGCCAATATTTGCTAAAAGGCTTAATGTGATATAAAAAATGAGCCTGATCAAAAGATTTAAAAGCTGAAATTCGCAAAATAAAGCCATATACCCAAAAATGGCCTGTGTCTTGACCATAACGAAAAACGCGCCAAAAACGCTTCTGGCCTCAGGTTTTTTGCAAGCGTAAGCAGGCCCAATTATTACGACTATCAGATTGTAACATGCGCAAGCCCTGCAAGGCAGCAGCTTCGGTAAGATCTGCTATGTCTGATTCAAAAAAACCGCTTAACAACAACTCCCCTCCTGGTGCGAGGTGATTGGCGTATGCGGGCATTTCTGCCAGTAAGATATTCTTGTTGATATTGGCCAAAATGATGTCAAAGTCATGATCCAATTGCAGCTCAGCAATTTTACCCTGCCGAATGTTTACTTGCTTGGCATCATTCACTTCTATGTTTTCTTTACCGTTTACCGTACTCCAGTCATCAATATCAAAAGCTTCTACAGCACTTGCTCCTAATTTGGCAGCCATGATAGAGAGTATAGCCGTGCCACAGCCTGCATCCATTACTTTTTTGTTATGATGATTTATACTTAACTGATTCTTCAACATCAGGTAAGTGGTTTCATGATGCCCGGTACCAAACGACATCTTAGGTGTGATGGTAATTACATAGGGAAAATCTTTTTGCGGATGAAAATGCGCGCGTATGTAAATCTTATCTTCTACATTGATGGGATCAAAACTTTTTTCCCATATCTCGTTCCAGTTTTCTTTTTTGACTTTGTCCAGCCTCAGGGCTAAAGGCTTTACTTGCTCCTTATATTTTTCTTGTATGGCAGCGAGTTGAAGATTGTCATACTTATCGCCTTCTACAAAAGCCTCAAAGCCATCATCTGTTTCTATAAAAGAATCAAAACCCGCTTCAGCAGTTTCTGCCATAAGGATCTCGGTGAAGTCGGCAGGGCATTGTACAATGAGGCGGGTGTAATACATTTAATTGTTATTGATTCAAATAATATTTTAATCCCAGGCTTAAACTGTTCACGCCAAAATCCAAAAATGGACCTGCTATGCTTCCCTCATGCTTTGTAAATTGTCCAGACTGATACCCTGCTCTACCGTAATTTAATTCCAGATCAAAATTTTTGCTCACATAATACCTTAAACCAAGAACCGCTGATACTGATAAATACCTTGCGCTGTTATCCGTGGTTCCTTCGCCTGACTGAACTTCCTGACCAGCCGTGTCATAGATTCCATAAGTGTAATCTTCAATGTCTTTTACACTTGCAAAATCTAAATTTGCTTCGGCAAAGAAATTAAGGCGATTTGCTATACTTATTTCCCGATTTAAAAATAATCTGGCAATGAGTGCTCTTCTGGTTTCTCTTGCCTGGTTTACATAGCTGAATGGCAGTATCAAACTGTGATCGATGTTTTCAAATTCACTCCTGCGCTCTCTCTGAATACCTGCAGCAAAACCAACTAAGGTTTTATCTTTCCTGATTCCTATTTGAGGAATCACTAAGTAATTAAAGCTTGTTCTTTTTATATCGCGATTGCCAGATAATTCAGATTGATAGTCAATATAGTTGCTTTTTGAATAACCCGATAAAAAAGTATTCACTCCAAAAAAGACCGACTTACTTCTCTCCTGAGCAAAAGTGTGAACTGATCCTCCTAAGAAATAAGCAATAGCAATTAAGCTAAATCTGAATATGAGCATATCAGAAAATTTTTTTGAATCAAATGGCTTTGATAATATCTGTAAAATCTCTCGACTTCAATGAAGCACCACCCACCAATCCGCCATCCACATCTTGGCAACTGAATAATTCTTTGGCATTATCTGGCTTTACACTGCCGCCATAGAGAATAGAAATACTTTCTGCAAGCTCATTACCATACTTTGCACTGATGTGCTTGCGAATTACTTCATGCATCTCTTGTGCCTGCTGCGATGTGGCCGTCTTCCCGGTGCCAATGGCCCAAACGGGTTCGTAGGCAATCACTACTTTTTGTAATTGCGCAGCATCTAAATGAAAAAGCCCTTCTTCAATTTGTTGCTTAACCAAAGCTTCATGCTTATTGGCTTCTCTAACCTCTAAGGGTTCGCCACAGCAGAAGATAGGTATAAGCTGTGCAGCTAAAGCTGCATCTGTTTTTCTGGCTAACAGATCATTCGACTCATGATGATACTGCCTGCGCTCGCTGTGACCAATGATGACATAAGGAATTTGCATGGCCGCCAACATTTTTGCAGAAACTTCACCTGTATAAGCGCCCCATGCATGTTCACTGCAATCTTGTGCGCCAAGTTTTATGCGGGCATCATTGCCCAATAAATTTTTAAGTGTTTGCAGGTATGGATAAGGAACACACAAAATAATTTCAGCATGATTGTTTACTTCATCTTGTACCATGCCCATGATTTCTGAAGTAAGCGCCTGCGCTTCTTCTAAAGTTTTATTCATTTTCCAGTTACCGGCTGCTATTTTCTTTCTCATAATTGATTATACCTAAACTTTACAAATATGTTAATCTCTTCGTGAATTGTGGCTTTGTGGCAAAAAATCTTCTGGTATAAGCCACTCAAGATATATCGGGAGGCAGAAAGACACAAATTAATTTATAATGAGACTGCATGTGTGATAAAAAATAAAACCCCACTCAGCTAATGCTGAGCGGGGTTCATGTTTAAGTTTAGGCTGTTGCTCTTTTAGATCACTCCCTGCGCCTGCATGGCGCGGGCTACTTTCAAAAAGCCGGCAATGTTGGCGCCTACCATGTAGTTGCCGGGCTTGCCATATTCTTTGGCTGCGGCCAAACAAGTGTCATGAATATTTTTCATGATGCCGTGCAGCTTTTTGTCTACTTCTTCACGTGACCAGTTCTGTCCCATAAAGTTCTGCGTCATCTCTAAACCAGAAGTGGCCACGCCACCAGCATTGGATGCTTTGCCGGGAGAATACATAATGCCATTGTCAATTAAAATTTCAATAGCCTCAATGGTAGTAGGCATATTAGCACCTTCGCCTAAAAGCTTGATACCATTCTTTACCAGGTTGTTGGCATCTTTAGCATTGATTTCGTTTTGCGTTGCACATGGAAAGGCGCAATCTGCTTTGATGTTCCATAATGGATTGTGATCTCCTTTAGCATCAATATCGTGATACTCGCATTTGTATTTATCTGCGTATTCTTTGATGCGGCCTCTGCGATTGTTCTTCAGGTCTTTCAGGAATTCCAGTTTCTCTTGGGTAATGCCGGCCTCATCATAAATAAATCCGTTTGAGTCTGATGCTGTCATGGGCTTACCACCCATATGAATAATTTTCTCAATGGAATATTGCGCCACATTACCCGAACCTGAAACCAAACAACGTTTGCCTTTCAGACTGTCTCCTACATTTTGCAACATATTCTCTGCAAAATAAATCAGGCCGTAACCAGTTGCTTCTGTTCTGATCAAACTTCCTCCCCAGCCAATTCCTTTTCCAGTAAACACACCGGTAAATTCATTTTTTAATTTTTTGTAAGCGCCAAACATATAACCAATCTCTCTTCCGCCTACACCAATGTCTCCGGCAGGCACATCTAACCGGTGGTTGATATGTCTGAACAATTCGCCCATAAATGCCTGGCAAAATTTCATCACTTCATTATCTGATTTTCCTTTGGGATCAAAATCGGAGCCGCCTTTACCTCCACCCATAGGTATACCGGTTAAGGCGTTTTTAAAAATTTGTTCGAAGGCCAAAAACTTTAATACACTGGGTGTAACTGATGGGTGAAAACGAATACCCCCCTTATACGGACCGATTGCAGAATTCATCTGCACGCGATAACCTCTGTTCACCTGTACTTCTCCTTTATCATCCAGCCAGGTTACCCGAAAAGAGATTAGTCGCTCGGGCTCCAGCATGCGCTCAAGCAATTTCAGTTTTCCAAATTCAGAATGTTTTTCAAGCACCGGCAAAACAGAAAGTATCACCTCTTCTGCTGCCTGTATAAATTCCGGTTCGTTGGGATTGCGCTTTGCAACCGACTCAATGATGGGATGTTTGCTCATAAAATTGGGTTGATAAATTTTACCCAATTTATGCAAAGAAATACTATTGCAAACGTTTTAAGAGGATTTTGATTTTTTGTAAGAACGCCTGCTACTTTAACTTCAGCCTGAGGTAATCGGCCGTATAACCTTTGCCTTTCTTAAGCATTTCTTCGGGGCTTCCTTCAAAAACTATATTGCCTCCGCGTTCACCTCCCTCAGGCCCAAGGTCAATTATCCAATCGGCAGATTTAATTACATCCAGGTTATGTTCAATAACAATAACGCTGTTGCCCTCGCTGATTAGGGTGTTCATGGCTTTCAGTAATTTGGATATGTCATGAAAATGCAAGCCGGTGGTAGGCTCATCAAATATGAAAAGTATATGCTCCTTATTGTCGCGGATTGTTTTGCCAATAAATGATGCGAGCTTAACCCTTTGTGCTTCGCCACCACTTAATGAATTGGATGACTGACCCAGTTTTACATAACCTAAGCCCACATCGTAAAGTGGTTTTAGTTTATTGAATACAGCCGGCTTATCGCTGAAAAAGTCAAGACTTTCTTCTATGGTCATGTCAAGCACTTCAGCAATGTTTTTGTCTTTATAAGTTACATCTAAAATCTCTTGCTTAAATCTTTTGCCATGGCAGCTTTCACACTTCAGGTAAATGTCGGCCATAAACTGCATTTCAATTTTTACCTCGCCCTCTCCCTGGCAGTTTTCGCATCTACCACCCTCCATGTTGAAAGAGTAGTGGCCGGGTTTATATCCTCTGTTAACTGCCAGCGTTTGCTCTGCATAAAGTTGACGGATGGCATCGTAAGCTTTTACATAAGTAACAGGATTAGAACGCGAAGATTTTCCAATCGGATTCTGATCAACAAACTCAACCTGTGTGATTTGAGAGAGATCCCCCTCCAGTCTGTCATACTTTCCGGGTGTATCAGCACTTAATCCCAGCTGCCTGCATAAGGCGGGGTGTAAGAGTTTCTTCACCAAAGTTGACTTTCCTGAACCACTGATGCCCGTAATAACGGTAAGCACCCCTAATGGAAATTTTACTTTCAGATTTTTAAGGTTGTTTTCACGTGCGCCTGTCAGGTGCAGGTAATCTTTCCATTTTCTTCTTATTGCCGGTACTTGTATGCTTTCTTTCCCACTGAGGTAGTTGGTAGTATGACTTATTACCTTTCCACTAATTTCTTTTATACTACCCTGAAATACCAATTCGCCACCATGCCGGCCAGCATCGGGGCCAATATCAATTATCTGATCTGCAGCACGCATAATTTCTTCTTCATGCTCAACTATAATTACTGTGTTGCCTAAATCTCTTAACGATTTCAATACCTCTACCATGCGGCTGGTATCTTTAGGATGCAAACCAATACTGGGTTCATCTAAAATATACATGGAGCCCACCAAAGCGCTGCCCAATGAGGTGGCTAATTTGATACGTTGGTATTCACCACCCGAAAGGGTAGAGGTCATGCGATTTAAGGTTAGATAACCTAAACCAACTTTTACCATATAACTCAAGCGCGTGTTGATTTCAGTAAGCAAGCGATCTGCGACTTTCTTTTCATAGGCCGGCAATTTCAATGCTTCAAAAAACTTCAGCACATTTTCAATGGGCATCAATACCAAATCAGTTATTGAAGTGTTATTGATTTTTACATACGAAGCATCTTTTCTGATGCGCGTTCCGCGGCAATCAGGACAGTTGGTTCTACCGCGATAACGCGAAAGCATTACACGGTATTGAATCTTATGTGTTTTAGATTCCAGGTATTTGAAGAAGTCATGCAAGCCTTCAAAATATTCATTGCCATTCCAAATCAGGTCTTTGTATTGCTGACTAAGTTCTTCATAGGGTCGGTGAATAGGGAAGTCGAACTTGATTCCGTTTTTCAGCAGAGGCTTTAACCATTGGCTCATGGTTTCACCACGCCATGGTGCGATGGCGCCTTCATAAACAGAAAGACTTTTATCAGGAATAACGAGCTCCTCATCTATGCCCAGAATTTTTCCAAAACCTTCACAAGTACGGCAAGCACCGTAAGGATTATTGAAAGAAAACAAGTTTACGCTTGGCTCAGCAAAACGAATGCCGTCAAGTTCAAACCTGTCAGTGAAAGTGTATCGTTTTTTCTTGTCATCATATACAATGCAATCGCCTTCTCCTTCGAAAAAAGCGGTTTGTACAGAGTCTGATAATCTGAAAACATTATCTTCATTTTCTGCCTCTATGCTTAAGCGATCAATTAATATTTCAAAGCTGTCGGGTTTGTTTACAAGTTTTTTGTCTTTTAAAACATCTTCAATAAAATGGGGCTCAGCATCAATTAATACACGGGCAAAACCTTTGCTAAGCAAAATGTTGAGTTCTTGTTGCAGCTTTCTGCCTTTACGAACTTTCAAAGGCGCTGCTACCTGTATACGACTGCCCTCGGGCAAGCTGTGCAGGTGATTAACCACGCTGGTAACGGTATCTCGCTTTACTTCTTTGTTACTAACAGGGGATATGGTTTTGCCCAGCCTTGCAAATAAAAGTTTAAGATAATCGTAAATTTCTGTGCTGGTGCCAACTGTTGATCTTGGGTTGCGAGTATTTACTTTCTGTTCTATGGCAATGGCTGGGGATACTCCCCGAATGTAATCTACTTCGGGCTTCTCCATTCTGCCCAAAAACTGCCGCGCATAGGCACTTAAACTTTCCACATACATGCGTTGCCCTTCGGCAAAGAGGGTATCAAAAGCCAGAGAAGACTTTCCGGAACCAGACAAACCCGTAATAACAACTAATTTATTTCTGGGAATTGCGACACTCAGGTTTTTGAGATTGTTAACCCTGGCTCGTTTTATTATAATGAATTGTTTTGGATCCAGAGCATCCAGTTTGTCTTCATGCAGTACAGGGCTAATTCTAGTCATGATCAGAAATGGAACTATTGAAAGCAAAACACCACCAGATGCGGTGGTGTTCAGTGTTATTTATTAATCATCGAAATCCGGATCATAAGAGGGATCACTGCTACCCCCTGATCCGTCATAGTCATCATCATTGTCAAAATCATCATCTGAATCTGCACCTAAATCTTTTGGATTAGCGCTAAATTCTTCTTCTTCTGTTTTCTCTACCGCGTAATCTCCTTCGCTATTCTTTACAAAAGGTACCTTAATCAAATAGGTTGTATCCTCTGTTTCCAGTGGGAACACAAAAATAGGTTCATTTTTTGCGTTCTTGATTCTGGTAATGCTATTCTCATAGCCAACAGGATATTGCCTGTTGATCATATCTCTCAGCTCATCAGAAATCGTTTCCAGACTTTTAATTATCTTCTTTTTAGGGTTTGTCATGCTCTTAAAAATCGCGGGTCAAATACCAAAAGAAATTTCTTAACAGACAAGAATTTTTGAAAAATTTTTTGACTATTTAATTCTTTACCTATCTTTCAACTCACAATCAATGTTAAACTAAACCCCTTACTATGCAATAAAGCTCTACGTTCACCAAAACCTACTGTTAAGAATGGAAAATTTGAAGATGAGCGACCGCACTTTAGTGTCGCAGTTTAAGGAAGGTAACGATGAGGCTTTTGCAGTTCTGCTTCAGCGACATAAATCGAGGCTTTATACAGCCATTTACCTGATTGTTAAGGACCGCTACGTGGCAGAAGATCTATTGCAGGAAACTTTTATAAAGGCCATAAATACCATACGCGAGGGCCGGTACAGTGAAGAAGGTAAATTTTTGCCATGGATCAGCAGAATTGCAAATAATTTAGCAATTGATCACTTCCGCAAAAATAAAAGGTACCCCACCATCGTTATGGAAGACGGAAGCCAGGTATTCAATAATCTGGAGTTTAGCGAGTTTTCTATCGAGTCAAAGCAAATCATAGAAGATACACACGCAAGACTTCGGGATCTGATTAAAGAGCTTCCGGAAACACAAAGACAGGTACTTATCATGAGGCATTATTTAGACATGAGTTTTCAGGAAATTGCCGAACAAACCGGGGTAAGTATCAACACGGCTTTGGGTAGAATGAGGTATGCACTCATTAACCTGAGAAAGAAAATGAAACAACATAATATAGCCTATGATAAAAACATTTACCCAAGATGACCTGATAAGATTTTTATACAACGAATGCGCTGAGCAAGAAAAACAAGAAATTAGCAAAGCATTATTATGCGATGCCGAACTGCAGGAAAGTTTTAAAGAACTTTTAGCTGTGAAGCGCCAAATCAATGCCGCCAAATTGAATCCTTCTAACGAGACGGTAGAAAAAATTCTTGCTGCTAGTAAGAAAAAATAAAACTCAATTCAAGCTGGCTTAGCTTTAGGGTTTGTAACCAGATTTCCGGAACAATACCTCCGCATTGTCTTCTTGCATAATTTGTTGCAAAGTTGATCCAGAGTTCTTTCTGGCATATGATTTTACAATCTGCCAGCCCGTCCATGTGCCTATTCTTCCCGGACATTTTTCATTGATCTCATACGTACCGGGGCGCTCATCTAAATATTTACGTTTCAGCAAATGACTGTTGCTGAATAAGAGTTGTTCCTCAATAAAATGATTCCATATTTTTGTTTCATTAAATCTTGCCCCCTCAATTTCCTCGCTGCTATACCAGATTAAAATACTGTCTGGCGTGCAGGGCATCATGTGTTTGGTAAAGTAAAAGGCTTTTCCATAAGCAATCATATCAGCCAGTATGGTATTATCATCGGGCTTAACTTTATTGAACTCATCTGAAATGCCGTATAGCAATATGGTAGAAGGAACAATGTATTGCGGATAGTACCTGCGTAACATGTAATCATACAATTGGCCTGGCCTGAATTTGGTATCGCTACCGAGGTAATAATCTAATCCAATAATGATGAGTGAATCTGTTACAAATAAATCTGTGTCAAAACCCGAAATGGCCGCCTGAATTTTAGGAGGCGAAAAATCAGGATAATAATATTTCATGTGCCTGAATGCACTGGTAAATTCTTCTTCTAATGTACTCAGGTCTCCAAATATTCTATCTACATCCTGAAATATGGTATCAATGTAAGGGTTATTGTATTTCTCGAATTGTGCTGAAAGAAATATTTCAGCGCTTGGATATTCAGGCTTGCGAAGAAAAAAATCTCTCAATACAGTATGTCTTGATAAGAATGCAGCAAGCTGTTCTGGTGATTCCGGCTTTCTTAATGAGTCGTTCAGATTCTGAATTTTTACACTAAGCTTAATGCCAGATACATCGGGCTGCGGAGCACATGCCTCTTTATTATCCTTACAAGAAATTAATGAGAGTATTAAACACAGAAAAATAGCCTTAAAAATCAGCTGATTGAAATTGAATTTAGTTTTCACAGAACGATCCCTTTGCGATATATAATTGCTTAAACTCCACATCTAAAATTGTACCCCTTATGCCTGGGTCTGCTTCTATTACTTCTTTTTGCAAATCTCCTCTCATCACCAAAATGCTTCCTGCCCTTTCGCCTAAATCTCCTGCCACAAGTACGTTGCCGGTTTTATTCAAGCTCTTCACAAAATCAGTATGCGTATTCATCAAGTCAGACTCTTGTTGAATATTAAACTTGGTAAGGTTGGGTGAGAATCTGATAAAATGATATTGCACCATTTCGGCATCTTCCTTCGCAGCGCACACCCCTCCAACATAAGGCTTAAAATGAAATATCTCTAAGTTGAATCTGTTTGCTCTAATTGCAGCATCTGTTTGGAGCCATTCATTAGCTTCATCTAATGAGCTTGTATTTAAAACAAATATTCCGCCTCCGCCCATCATAGGTCCGGCAATCAGTAATTTTCCTTCAGCAGCAAGTCTGCCTATATTTTGCAAGTGTGCTTTTTGTAATTCAGCTGCCTCTTGTTCAGATATACGCACTCTATCGGGGTTTGTATTCAGGAAAACAAACATGAGATTCTCCTGTGCGAACAGTGGAATAATGGAAAGTAAAAATACTGCTACAACTATTGTCTTCATTTTTAATATTTTACAACATCCGCAAGTACACGTGTAAGCTTTTTCATATCTGCTTCATCATTATATAAATGCGGAGATACCCTGATGGCATTACCTCTGATAGAAACTGATATTTTATTAATGCTAAGTGCTTCTTTCAGGCTTTCGATAGAAACCCCATTAGCCGGTCTGATGCCAAATAAATGTGATGCCCTGTATTTTTCTTTTTCAATCAGATAACCAATTGCTTCAAGTTTATTCAGAGAATCTGCGGTAATCTGTTTGCAGTAGTTTTGAATTTCTGTTACTCCCCAATCATTAATTTGTCTGATCGCCCCTAACAGCATGGGCAACAAAATAAAATTACTATGCTCTCCCACTTCATAACGCAAAGCCCCTGGCTGGTACTGCTTTTGGTATTTAACAAGATCAGCAAAATTCTCACTGTTAATTCTGTTGATCCAGTTCTCTTCAATAGGTTTACCTTTATCGAAGTATTCACCATAATACGCAAGACCTAAAGAATATGGACCTAAGAGCCACTTGTAACCTGCGGTAACCAAAGCATCGGGTTGAATTTTTCTTATATCAAATGGAAGCGCACCAACCGACTGTGAACCGTCTATGATTAGTAAGGCGCCAACTTCTCTTGTGCGCTTTCTTATTTTTTGCAGATCAAATAGGGTTCCGTCTGCCCAATGAATATGGCCTATGGCAACAGCTCTGGTTTTATTGTTGATGGCATCGAGTATTCTTTCATTCCAGATTTTGCCACGGTTTTTAAAATCATCTGGCGGAGCAACAACTTTTACCTGCGCTCCAACCACATCGCTTAGTGTTTGCCAGGGATAATAATTACTTGGAAATTGCTCTGAAGCAACAATTACATGTTGCCCTTTCTTCAGCTTCAGGTTATTGGCTACGTTTGCCAAGCCGTATGATACTGAAGGTATAATTACTACCCGTTTTGATTCTTTGGTGTTGATTAAATGCGCGAATTCAGTACGTAATAACTCAGTATCCGTAAAAAAATCATCTGTGCTTATTTCTGCCGGATTCCGTTTTCTTAACATGCCTTCTAAACCTGCCTTTTCAACAGTTTTAAGTAAGGGAGACATGTAGGCGCAATTGAGGTAGGTGCTGCCTTTGTTCAATGAAAATTTACTGGCTTGTTTAGTTAACATAAGATTGAAATTTATGCGAGGCTAATTTATGCTATTTAGCTCAATCAAAAATGATGTTAATAATTTAAGTGTAAACCTAATGAGTCGCGCAGTTGCAAAAACTGCTGTTTGTTTTTACTCCAGTAATTTGTTTTCATTTGGTTGGAAAGTGTTGCGCTTGTTACCTGCTGTCTGCCTTCATAGTCGGTCATGTATTCTCTCCACGCATTAATCTGATGCGGAAATTGTTTATCAAAATTAATCAGCAAGACCCTGCTGCCATCTGTATAGCTTACTTTGTAATTTATACCCTGTTCTGATTTCTCTATGCTTAACATAGCTTCTTTGGGTCTTAAAGTTTCGTGCTTAATTCTTGCGTTAAATAAGCCAGGTATAATTTGATGCTTACCGCTGGGCAGTTTATTCGGATCTAAGCGAATGAGATTAAAGAGTTCATCTTCAAGTATAAACCCAGGAAGATTAAATTTACTATCGGCTTCCTGTTCAAAATAAGAGTGTCCGATGCCATTGTAAAAATTACCCTCAAGGTTAAGCTGCGCATAAACATGACCGCACCATTCTTGCGAACTCATGCTGAGCTTGAGCGTGCGCGGATGTTGATCTCTTTGTACGGGTGTAAAAACAGAAAGCATCATGGAGTATGGATAAATTCCTGTTATGAAATTTTTCATGTAGTTCAATTTCAAAACATTTACTTTTTCTATCGCTTGTTCGGGTCTGTCTAGTTTTACTTGTTTTTCTGCTGAGAGATCCTCTGTAACAAAAATCAATACCGCTTTACCGGTATGATTTTCTCCATACCTGGCTTGATCTAATTCATACACACTTATTTCGGCATCGCCAGCATACCAGTAATTTTTAAATTCATCTGCCTCGAAGAGATATGGTCTTACTCCCAATTCATTTTTTTGCTGAGTGCAGGAGACAAAATTTAATAAAGTGAATATGATTAATGAGAAGTACTTCATAAGGGTTTCATTTTCTGAATTACATATATTTTGCCATAAAGGTTTTAAATAATAAAAAAGCTTAGTTACTTTATATTTCTATTTACAACAAACCTATGAGTAAGTTTCCGAGCAGGGTGTATCGAGGGATAGAATTTATCAAACTTTCTGATTTGCCAGAGCAACAAGCTATTGGTTTACGTTCGTGGGCAAATGAGAGGGCTCTTCTTATTAAAATCCTTATTGACAAGGAAATACATTCCAATTGCGTTCAATACCACCATTATTCAGAATGGCATGAAAGACATTTTAAATCGCAAACAAGCGGCCCTGTATCAAGTGAACAGCAGCACGGCAATTCTATAAAGGTAAATCTTGCGCTAAAGCCCTAATTATCCCAAACCCCTGCGGGCACAATTTCTAGTACATTACCTGCCGGATCTTCAAAATAGCATGATTTCTGACCATTCTTCCAGGTAATTTCATCTGTTATTTTAATTCCTTTCCTTACCAACTGCTCCTTTGCCTCAGCGAAAGCATTTGCATCAACCTCAAAGGCAAAGTGTTGTTTGCCTTCAGCATAATGTGCTGGCGGACTTAGCTTTAATTTAGAATCTAAAGGATTAAAACACAGCAATACAGAATCACCAACCCGCAAAAACAAATGCTTAGCTGGCAAATAGTTGATCACTTCTAAGCCCAGGGTTGTTGCATAAAAGTCTTTGGCTTGTGCAAGGTCTTCGATATACAGACAGGTCTCTTTAATTCTTTTGAAATTCATTGCCTCAGGTTTTGCATATAGATTGTCTTACATCAAGATATTCGCGCCATAAATCATGCAGTATTTCTGCTGCAGGCTTTATGGTATTTATGGCAGCTGCTATCTGCCCGATTTCTAATTCTCCTTCATCCATATCGCCTTCAAATATGCCACGTTTTGCCCTTCGCTTTCCTAGTAGTTCATCCAGTTCTTCTTTACTTGCCCCGCGATCTTCTGCCGCCTTTACTTGCTCATAAAATTTATTTCTGATCAGGCGCACCGGTGTAAGTTGCTTTAAAGTAAGCACGGTATCGCCTTCTTTAGCTTCAACAATTTTATTTTTAAAATTTTCATGGGCCGATGATTCTTCACTTGCTGCGAAAAGAGAACCCACTTGCACACCTTCTGCACCCAGTGCTTCAACTGCCAGCATAGCACGGCCAGAAGCAATGCCTCCGGCCGCCAGCAAAGGGATCTTTATTGCATCTCGCACCATGGGTATAAGGCAAAGTGTTGTTGTTTCCTCGCGGCCGTTATGTCCTCCTGCTTCAAATCCTTCAGCAACAACGGCATCCACACCTGCATCTTCAGCTTTTTTCGCAAACTTCACACTACTTACTACATGCACAACAGTGCAGCCCTGTGCTTTCAGATGCTTCGTCCATGAGGCCGGGTTGCCCGCAGATGTAAACACAACTTTTACTTCTTCTTCAAGGATGATCTTCATGATCTTATCGATGTCCGGATACAGGAGTGGCACATTAATGCCAAATGGTTGATTAGTTGCTGCCCTGCATTTTCTAATGTGCGCTTGCAAAACTTCAGGATACATGGAGCCTGCACCAATTATACCTAAACCTCCGCTTTTGCTAACAGCTGCAGCAAGCCTCCAGCCGCTGCACCAAACCATACCCGCCTGTATAATGGGATATTGTATTTTAAAGAGTTGTTTTACCCGATTTTCTGCTGAGCTGAATGTCATAATACATTAAAATTGCAATATTTAACATTCGATAATAGTAAAGCGAAGCATTGAAAACAAAAAAGCATTTCCTTCAACTGCTCCTCTGGCGTAAACGATACATAAACGACAGAAATTTTATTATTCTGCTTGCTGCCATTGTAGGGGCAGTTGCCGGATTGGCCGCAGTATTGCTCAAAATTACCGTACATTTTATTGAGGGTTTGCTTACCTCTGACTTCAACATTGAATTTGAAAACTATTTCTACCTGGCCTATCCGCTTATTGGCATCTCTCTCAGTTTCCTTTTTGCCAAATATGTGCTGAAAGAAAAGCTTGGC
>DAOLDI010000009.1:0-16942 GCA_035327445.1 Cyclobacteriaceae bacterium
ACCACAAAAGTTGATGCGAGGTAGAATGTTCAATTAACCACGTCACCCGCCATTGAGCCAAACGCCTGTTAGTGGCAGCAATTTTAGTCACGCCCCGAATCCCATTCAAAGAATCCATATTCACCAACTGTCCTGCCCACAAGGTTTTTAGCAATGTCATATTTGTCTTGAAATTTTTCTGTTCTATAATAGTCTGCAATTAATTTCCCGATGCCGGGATAGTTCTGCTCTAAATATATTATTCTCTCCTTTGGTCGTGGTAGAGGAATAGAATTGTTGCGAAAGATATAGTCGATAATGTCGCTGACTAATTTATTTAAAAAATAAGTACTTGTCAGGGTGTCTGTGTTCTTTACATCTGTTGCGTCTTCAAATAATGTAGAGATTGCGTATCTCATGTTGATTCTTTTGGTGTCAGTCAGAGGTGGAGATTTCAATAGAAATTCCTTCGCAGATTGAATCAACTTTTGAAGTTCTAAGTTGTCTGCTCCTTCGATTATTTTACCTGTTGAAATCATATGAGCTGTAACTGGTCTGTTGTCTTTATGTTCTTGCTCCAAATAGTCATAAACATGTTTGAAATTATTGACAAATATTTCACAAGGTATGTCGTCAAAATATTTTTGGATTCTTTGTCTAAAGGTGTCTTGGTGTATTACATAAATATCGAAGTCACTATTTAAGTCAGGGTTGCCGCGTATGATACTACCAGTCACAATAATTGCAACTGGCTTGAAGTTCCTACAAACCCAAGACAAAGCTTTATCTAATGCTATTGTATGCTGGTCGTTCATATTGTTGCCACTAACGCTTGTGTTTACGCAATTGAATATATTTCTATTTCAGCAAAAGGACAAGTTTTTTCGCTTTATCAGCTCAAATGGGGTCGGTATAGAGAATATTTTTTTGTACAGTTTTCAGCACCATCCAATGCCTGCTTATTATACACAACCCGTTTAGGCGGCTGCTCAGCAGCCAGCATTTTATTTCCGCTTGCCTGCAAGGGTAAAAAAAACCCCGATGCTTCGGGGGATTTTTATTAAACGGTACTTTAAAAAGAATGAATTCAATACTGTGTCATAAACACCGCATTGCCAAAGAGCATCTTGCCACTCTCCCAGAAATTTCTGAACAGCGGATTATCCACAAAATAAATCACCTTACCTCTGCCTTTGTCTTGCACACCAAAGACCAAACTGTTTTCCAGTCTCTGGTTGGCACGGTAACCTGCAAAGCCTTGCACCGGGCTTTGCTTGCCTTTCAGCACGCCAACATTCCAGGCATTCTCCATAAAATCATATTTCGCTTCTGAGGTCTTCAGGGTATAGTAATGATCACCCATACCAAAAGCCAGGGGATGAGATTTATCAAGACTTACTTTGTAAATGGCACCAGAGATATAATCTGAAATAGCATTGCGTTCCTGCTCTTCATAGCGTGGCATTCCGGCTTTGTCTTTCCAGGCTTTTTCTGTTTGCTCTGCTGCTTTTTTGGCTTCATCATTGGCATACCGTTTTAATGCAAAACCATTTTTATCTGCAACTGCATTCAAGGCATTGCCTGTAAGAATTAAACGACCACCACTGCTTACCCAACTGTCTACTTTCTTTAAAGTTTCTTCATCAAACAAACGGTAATAACCGGAGGGTGCAATCAACACATTGTAAGAACTGAGGTTAACAGAATTAAAATAATCGGTACCAATCACAGTTACCGGGTAATCCAGGTACTGCTCAAAGTAATGCCAGGTTTCGCCAAAAGAGAGCGAAGAAGTTTGCTCACCAGAAAGTATGGCTACCTTGGGTTGCTCCAAAAAATTAACATGACCAGATCCAAAATCTTTTCCGCTTTCCACAAAACCTGTTGTGCTGGGATACACTTTTCTGTTGAACCTGTTGGCGATATCATACACCAGATCATCAAAGGCCGGTACGCTTTCATTGTTGCGTTGTGTAACAATTAATGTTCCGGGCTCAAAGCGCTCGCCCATAACTGTAAAAGCTTTTTCTGCCGCCCTTACTTTGATGCCGTTTTTGTGCAAAGCAGCCAGGAATTTTACATCTTCCAGACTCTGATACTTAAACAAGTATGCATATATATTTCCTTGCGGCTTTACATTGTTCACTTTTGTGGCTGTATAAGCCTTGCCTGTATTGATGCGCTCAGTCAGCGCATAAGCCTCCAGGTTATAGGCATACATTAAATTCCAGGCGGTGATATCGTAAGTAGCAGAATCGGGCAATTTGGAATTGGGTTCAAAAAATGTAGTAATCAATTTTGATTTGGGCTGATAGACGTTGATGATCAAATCATCGGTACTAACACTTACCGTTGCGTTTGCCGCCTGGCGCTGATAATCATAACCACGCGTAGTACGTGCATTGGCTGCATACCCGTATTGAATATGGTGTGTATCTAACCAGCTTGTAAGTGTGTTTAATTTATCAGCATGATTAGATGCTTTGATTACATAGGTTTTAAAATTCGCGCTGGGGTTGTTGATGCTCTGATTAAAATATTTTTCAAATTCATCTACCAGCTTTCTGCTGTTTACTGAACTTATTTCAATCGTTGAAAGTCCGGTTGTGTGATGATGCATGATGCGATCTCTCAAAGTAAGCGGATCACCTTCTTTGGTGCTAATACTTAATCCTGCAAAGCCATGACCAGCTTGTTCATAAGTCATGCCGATAGCGCCATTATAGGTAGGATATGTATCGCCATAGCTGGGATAATACAAATCGAATCTTTCTTTGGTAAAGTAGAGCCAGCCTTCGGCATCAAAATACTTTGCATGATTTTTACCAATGCTCACCTGAAACTCTCTTTGCCAGGGAGTAATTACTTCATGAAAAGGTTCTGCGGCTGGCGCAAAGTAGTACGGACTGTTATAGCCCTGCTCGTGAAAATCAACATGTATATGCGGCAACCATTCATTGTAAACTTTAATTCTTGCCTGAGATTCAATTTGAGTTTGCCAGGCCCAGTCTCTGTTTAAATCAAAGAGGTAATGGTTGGGTCTTCCACCCGGCCAGGGCTCGCGGTGTTCTCTTGAATCTCCGCTTGAGTTAGGCGTTTTGTTGCCAAAAGAATTGTAGAAGTTAGCGTAGCGGTCTCTGCCATCAGGGTTGATGCAAGGATCGATAATCACAAGGGTATTTTTTAACCACTCTTTTGTTTTGGTATTAGGAGGATTCACCAGTTCGTACAAAGTTTTCATAGAAGCTTCAATGGAGCTGGCCTCATTGCCATGCACATTATAGCTCAACCAAACGATGGGAATTTTTTCGGCTGATGCATTGCCTTGTGCCATGCCTGCCCTGCGTAAATTATCTAAACGAATTTCTTCGCGCTTATTAAAATTTTCTGGCGAGCTGATGATGGCATAAACCAGTGGTCTTAGTTCGTAGGTTTCGCCATACTGTTTCAACTCAACATTGGGCATTACACTGGCCACGTGCTGAAAGTATTCAACTACGCGGTGGTGCCTTGTAAAACGATCGCCCAATTCGTATCCTAAAAATTCTTCAGGACTTTTTAATTGTTGTTGTGCGAGTGAAATGAATGTGAATAATGCCAGACAAAAAGCAAGAATATATTTTTTCATAAAATGAGTTTGATGTGCAAAGTTAGGTGCCGTATGGCACTAAGCAAAGGTACTTAGCTGATAAGCCTTTTTATCTGTGGCAAGTGGTGAATAAAGTGTTCATGAAAAAAGATTACAGCTTGTTTCAGGTTAAATCTTCCTGCCGCAGGGTGCTTATAAATAGCCGCATTTATTTTCGATTCATCAAAAGCATCAATAACGGCTTTGAGTGCTTGTCTTTCCTGCTGCCATGCCTGGCGTAGGCTTTCAAAATTGTGGTACTTTCTTTCTGGATTGAGCATCACCTTGGGGGCTTTGTATTTTAATGGCAGGCGTTGAGAGATTTTTAAAGCAAATAAGCGGAAGGAAGCGCCAGGTCCAGTTGCGGGAATATCATTTATGCCCTGGTATTTCTTTTTCATGTAAGCCAATGACATGGCCTCTGCGGCAATCAAATGCTCCATAATTTCCATAACCGACCATTTACCCGGTTTAGGGCCTTGTTCCAGTTTGGCAGCGTCAACTTTACTACAGGCATCCAATATAAATTTCGTGTCTGATTCCAGCTTTTCTAATGCCTGGTAGATGTCAGTTTTCATTGCGTTAAATTAATGATTGTTTGGTTTTTGAAGTTTTGCTTTTCATTAAATGTACGATTTAGGTACTTTTAATCAACCAAACTAAACACATAATTATGAGCTCAACTAATTACGCAGGATTCTGGCTACGATTTGTGGCCTATGTTATTGACTACATCATTATTTATGTAGTACAATCATTTCTGATTTTACCCATTTTAGGTGTCATGGGCATAACAGTTGCAACACAGGCACAAAACATGGATGCGATGTCTGAAGCAGAAATTTTTGCCATGGTAGGTGCATTTATTGCAGCCATGGGTACAGTGATACTGATAAGCACTGCATTAAGTGTTTTGTACTATTCACTTATGGAGGCATCTAAATACCAGGCAACTTTAGGTAAGTTGGCATTAGGATTAAAAGTTACAGATACCAATGGCAACAAAATTGATTTTGTTAAAGCCCTCATCAGAAACCTAGGTAAGATTCTTTCTGCATTTATTTTAATGATAGGTTATATCATGGCAGGCTTTACCGATAAAAAGCAGGCTTTGCACGACATCATTGCTTCTACACTGGTAGTAAAGAAATAATTCAAGAGAAGGGGGTTTGCCTTGTTGGCAGATCCCTTTATTTTTTTACTGCTGCTTTAAGTTCAAGCCAGCTTTCTTCTCCTAATACCGGCACTGCCTCTGTATCTAAGGTGTCGATATATTCCAGAATTTGTTCAGCTCTTTCTTCTGATGCCGGGTGTGTGCTCATCCAGCTCAACTGCTTTAATAAGCCTGGTTCTTTTAATGAAATCTTAAACATGAAATCGGCAAAGGGTTTAGGATCAACCGATGCGTTCACCAGGTAATCAACTGCAGTAAAATCTGCTTCGCGTTCCAGGTTTCTGTCGAAGGCAGTTGATGATAATACTTTTGTTACTTCTTTAATGGTTGCAATATTTTGGTTTTGGCCCGTGATGCCAATGAGAATGCCGAGGCCAATTTCTTTCATCAGTTTTTGCATTACGTGGTTAAGCTGTATATGCGCAAGCTCATGTCCCATAACGGCAAGTAGTTCTTCTTCATTTTCGCATGCGTTGATTAAGCCGGTGTAAATCACCATTCTTCTGTCGGGCAGAGCAAAAGCATTTATCTCATCTTTATCAATAATGTTCAGCTTAATACTTTTCTTATCAATGTAATTATTTTCACAGAGATGGTGCAAGAGTTTTTGCACAGGCTCTTGTATCGATTTTTCCTTTTTCTCTTTCTCGGTTTGTTTGATGAAGTCCCATAGAATTTTACCAAGCTTTTCTTCGGTCTTATTGCTGATCTGCTCAACCTTTAAAAGATGAATCCAATCAACTTTGTTTAATAAAAACCAAGTGCCAAAAAAAAGGGCCACAATGGTGATAAACTGCGCTAAGGTTTTCATGCTTCAGGTTTACAAATCAGATGGGTAAGACTGCCATAAAACCACCACTCAACGTGTACACCATTGCGTGTTTTTACCGCACTGTAATAAGTAAATATAAATTCGGTGAGATTGAAGAGCAGTACCGTAATGACATATGAAATGAATGCATTAGTGGCAGTGCCGTTAAAAAACACTACGCTCACCGTCCACCAGAATCCAACTGAGTTCATGAAAAATAAAGAGAACTGCGCCAGTAAGGCCTGTGTACAATGCCAGCGCACAAAATAACTTTCATTTCTGTTGGCCAGGTAAAAAAAGAAAGTAGCCAGTAAATTGAAAATTGGGATGGGCAGCCCGGCAATCAATGCCACAACAGACATGAGATAACCATTAGAAGCCTTTTCATTTTCATGTTCTAAAGGTTGATAATCAAACGGTTTAATTGCAATCATACACCTTTATAAATATTCCAAACCCAGTTTATTAGAATCAGAAAAATGGCACTAAGGGCCACTGCTTTTTTTCTGAAGAGCATTTCAAATTGAAAATAAAAATTAGCCAATGTATTGCGCTTGCGCAGCAAGTCGATGCCAATCCAAGCAGGACAAATAATCATGACCATAAGAACAACAAAGCCAAGCGGATTCAAGAGAAGTGCTTCATAAAAATGACCATTCAGCAAAGCAATAATGGCGCGTGTAGAGCCGCAAGATGGGCAGGGTATGTCGGTGGCATGCTTGAACAAACAGACTTCTAAACCGGAAGTCTGATGTAAAGTGGCATACCAAAGCCAGGCGTACCCTGCCGAACAAGCCAACATTAATAATGTATAGAGCTTATTCTTGCTCATGAGACTGCTCTTAATAAAGAACCTGCTGAATTTTAGTCTGATTTTTTTCCTTGGTTGCGCCCATAATCAGGAACCAATCGATAATGGCCCAAATACCAAAACCACCACAAGTAATCAGTTTGCCAATACCAAGACCGGTATCGCCAATCATAAAACGATCAATGCCTAAGCTGCCCGCCAAAATAGAAATAACCAGGATGATGGTGGGATCTTTAAACTGAAGCGTTTGAACCATTCCCCATTTAGAATCATCAATTTCAAGAAGTCTTTCTCTTATTTTCATCACATGATGACTTTCAAAGAATTTACTGTTAGACATGATGAACATATCTACTTTTTGTGCATCCATTGTTTTGTGTGTTTAAGTTATTAATAGGTTTTGAATACCAATTATAACAATAAATGTGATATGATTTTAAGCTGCAATCGTAGTGTGGATAAGTTTTTTCAAACAAGATCTAAAAACCTGATATGTAATGGCAATAGCTCAATTTTAGCCGGTAGGAAACCAAAAAACTCTCCATCAGCTTCCAGTCCGCAATAACCTTCACGCGCATGCAGTTCGATTTGCGTTGCGCTTTTATAATGTACTTCGCGATGTTTGATGTATTTCAGTTTTTTTAATCCACTGATATTTTTCAGGTAGTCGAGCACAGAGATTTTTCCTAAGATGGTAACGTTCAAAACGCCATCATCAATTTTAGCATCGGGGGCAATACCCAAGCCGCCTGCAAAGAATCTGCTGTTAGCCACAATAATGGCCATGGCTTCACCTTCCCATTGCCAGTGTGGCGTTACAACGTGTAATTGTTTTCTCTTAAAGCTCAAAAAAGTTTGCACAATAGCTTTCATGAAATTGAATTGTGCGCCCCACTTCCTGTTGCTTTTGTTGAAGCGCAACACAACATCAGCGCCCATGCCGGCATCAGCTACATTAATAAAGTACCTGATCTCTTCATTTCCTGCTGCGTTGGCATATGTTATTTTACCCACATCAACTGTTTTGCATGTAGCATTACTTATACTTTGCAAGATATTTTTGAGCTGATGTTCACCATGAAAATTTCTGGCGAAATCATTACCTGAACCACGCGGCAAAATTCCTAAGATTATTTTAGGTTCAGATTCATTTTTTGAAACACCATTGATTACCTGGTTCAAAGTACCATCTCCGCCAACGGCAATCAGGTAATTGAACTGAGCGCTAACAATTTCTTGCGCTAATGTTATGGCATGGTTGTGATGTGTGGTTTCAAAATGCTGGATGCTTAGTGAAGGAAAATCAGCGGCACTTGCATAAAGCTTTTTGATGAAGGCCGCTTTGCCCTTCATTCTTCCGTGCAGTAAAAAGGCAACCTTCATGAGTAAGGTTAAAGTATTAGCGACAATTTTTTCTGATTTCAGCGCGCGCTTCAGCTACGCCTAATTCTTGCGCAGTTTTTAAATCGTTGCAGGCATCATATTTATTTCCTATTCTTAATTTAAGCATAGCACGCTGAAAAAATGTTTCGCCATCATTCGGAAATAATTCAATTGAGCGTGTGTAATCTTCAATGGCACCTTCAATATCATCAAGCGCAGTTTTACTCAATGCGCGGTTATCATAATACACCGGGTTAAAGGGATCAATTTCTATGGCCACGTCATAATCTTTGATCGCAGCTTTATGATCGTCAAGATTAAACTTCACTACACCTCTCAGGTTGTAAGTATCCGGATCCTCATCATCCAATTCAATTGACTTATCAAAATCTTTCAATGCACCCTCATAATCTTCTTTGGCAGATTTTGCCAGCGCCCTGTTCTCATAAATCAAGGCATCATTGGGTTCAAGTGCAATGGCCCTATCGTAATCTTTGATGGCTTTGTCATAATCTCCTAGATTATAATAAGCTACACCTCTGAAGTTATAGAGGTTAGGATCATTAGAATCATACGTAATGGCTTTGCTGAAATCATCAATGGCGCTCAGGTATTCTCCCAATTCTGATTTTACCAGTCCGCGGTTATAGTATTTGTCCGCATCTGGTGGGCCCAGGTCTATGGCAGTACTAAAATCGAAGAAGGCGCCCTGCAAATCTTCGATATAATATTTTGCTAAACCCCTGTTGGTGTAGGCATCAGCAAATTTGGGTTTAAATCGTATAGCATTGTCGAAATCATCAATGGCGGCAAAATCATCGCCCAGGTTAAGTTTGGCTTCGCCTCTCAAATTATAGGCTTCTGCAAATGTAGAATCAATTTCCAGTGCAAAATTGAAATCGCCTATGGCGCCATAGTAATCTTCTTGTTTCAACCTTATTTCTCCGCGCAAGTTGAAGGCAAATTTATTCCTGGGGTTATCAGCAAGAAATTTATTCAAATCCTGCCGGGCAGTCTTCATATCTCCAGCATCAATTTTCTTTCTGATTGCCTCTAGTTGAGCCGGTAAATTTTGAGCGGCAGCCATATTTGAAACAAACATGAGCAATGCGATGAGGGCTAGTGACAAAAACTTTTTCATATTAAACAATTCAATCAAAGCTATTTTATTTCGATGAAAAAAGAAATGATTAAAGCTCTATTAAATCATCAGGCGCTGGCATTGTTAAAAGGCCATACATCCCCTGTATTATCCGTGAGTGCCTTTTTAATTGAGCTGTGCTTTTACCAAGCGTATTTTTCAGCATTAATCATGTACCATGAAAAAATTATTCAGCATACTCTTAATCTTGTTTTATGTTGTTTTAGCGCAAGCACAACAAATGGATTTTGAAGCCTATGACCCGCCCTCAACACTGGTAGTTGAAGAACATCTTGTTACACGGGCAAAATATCCTTTTATCGATATACACAATCACCAGTTTCGCATGGGTGAACAAGACCTGAATGTTTTACTGGCCGAGATGGATAAACTTAACATGGCCATTATGGTTAACCTGAGCGGGCGTGGCATGGGTAGCCAGGAGCATTTGGTTAAAGCACTTGAGAATGTGAAGCGTTACAACGCAAAGCGTTTTGCGATTTTTACCAACCTCAACATGGCCGGCTTTGGCCAGCCCGACTGGACAGAGAAAGCCGTTAAAGCACTGGAAGAAGATGTAAAATATGGAGCCATGGGTTTGAAGATTTACAAGAGCTTAGGCATGCGCAGTGTAGATGTTAATGGCAAGCGCGTAGCAGTAGATGATCCGCGTCTTGATCCTGTTTGGGCAAAATGCGGAGAGCTGGGCATTCCTGTACTTATTCACACTGCCGATCCTAAATCTTTCTGGGACCCTTTTGATGAAAACAATGAAAGATGGCTGGAACTGAAAACACATCCGGGAAGAAGAATGGGCGAGAGCGAAACCGACTTCGAACAACTCATTAAAGAACAACACAATATTTTTAAGCGTCATCCAAAAACAAAATTCATCAATGCGCATATGGGCTGGTATCCTAACAACCTTAAGAAATTAGGAGAACTCTTAGATGAAATGCCCAACATGTATGTAGAAATAGGAGCGGTAATAGCAGAGTTAGGCCGGCAGCCGAGAGAAGCCTATAAGTTTATGATAAAATATCAGGATCGGGTGTTGTTTGGAAAAGACTCATGGGTGCCAGAAGAGTATCAAACCTATTTTCGTGTGTTAGAAACTGAAGATGATTATTTCCCTTATCACAAACGCTACCATGCATTTTGGCGCATGTATGGTTTGGGCTTGCCTGATGAAGTACTGAAAAAGATCTATTACAAAAATGCGCTGAGTCTTTTACCCAAGCTGGATGCAGGCGCATTTCCAAAATAAACCACGCTCATCACATCTGTTTTCGAACAATTTGATTAAGTGAAAAAATGAGTACTGCTGCTGGTAAAGAAAAAATGAAGCAGTTCAGATTCATTTCAGAAATCATGGTAAATTGATGTAATTTTTCTCCTTCGGGAGATACTAATTATTAACTAAATACATCAATAACTATGAAAAAGACATTACTTATTGCAGGAATGTTCTGCCTGGCATTTATTACTGCTGCGCAAAGCGTTGACGAAATCATCAATCAATATCTTGAAAACACCGGAGGTGCCTCAAAATGGGCACAGCTTAAGGGGTTAAGATACCAAGGAAAGGTAAACGTACAGGGCATGGATCTCCCTGTTGAAATGGCGCAGCTGAAATCAGGAAAGATGTACATGAAATTCGAATTACAGGGTACTGAAGTTGTGCAGCAGGCCTTTGATGGTAATGTAGCCTGGGGAACAAATTTCATGATTATGAAGGCCGAAAAAAGCGATCATGAAACCACAGAAAACATGAAAAGAGAAATGCAGGATTTTCCCGATCCATTTCTTGATTACAAAAACAAAGGATATAAAGCTGAGTTGCTAGGCAAAGAAAGTGTTGAAGGAACGGAATGTTATAAAATTAGACTCACCAAAAAACCTTTACTCGCAGATGGAAAGGAAGTTGATAATGTAATATTCTATTATTTTGATACAGATAATATGGTTCCCATTATGTCTGAACAGGAAATTAAGAGCGGGCCTGCAAAAGGAATGGTCTCTCAGAGTTTATTCAGCGACTACCAGGAAGTGAATGGTTTGTATTTTCCCTTTTCCCTAACACAAAAAGCCAAGGGCCAACCCATGGGGCAAACAATCAACTTTACAAAGATTGAGTTGAACCCTACGATTGATGATTCAGCTTTCGCATTTAAAGATTCTGATAATTGATCTGAAAAATTATCTAGTCATGAGATTAAAGTTATTTTTTTCAACAGCATTGCTGTTCACTTCTGCATTACTGCATGCGCAAGAGCAGATTGTTTTAAAAGGCAATGAACTTTTTGGTTCTTTAAGTGCCCGGCAGATTGGCCCTGCAGTAATGAGCGGACGCATCAGCGATTTAACCGGGCACCCTACTAACGCACGTGTTATCTATGCTGGAACTGCCGGTGGGGGTTTATGGCGTTCGGCCGATGGAGGCGCTACTTTCAAATCAATTTTTGATAATTACAATCAATCAATAGGTATTGTAGAGGTTGATCCAAACAATCCTGATAATGTGATATGGGTTGGTACCGGAGAAACCTGGGTGCGCAATAGTGTATCTGCCGGTGACGGTTTGTATAAAACTATCGATGGCGGAAGTACCTGGACGAAAATGGGATTCGAGCAATCAGATCGCATCAGCGGCATTGCTATCAATCCAAAAAATTCTGACGAAGTATATGTGGGTGTGCTTGGCGCCCTTTGGGGGGATAGTGATGAACGAGGCGTTTACAAAACCACTGATGGTGGAAAAAGCTGGACAAAAATATTGGCAGGATTAAAGAATACCGGTTGCTCTGATTTGTTTATGGATCCAAAAAATCCTGAAGTGTTGTATGCAGCATTTTGGGAGTTCAGAAGAACAGCCTGGTCGTTCAATTCAGGCGGAGCTAACAGCGCTTTGTATAAAACTACTGATGGCGGAAAAACCTGGAACAAAATTCACAGTGGTTTTCCGGCAGGCGATTTAGGTCGTATTGCTATTGCAGTGGCTCCCTCAAATTCTGAAATACTTTATGCAGTAATAGAAGCAAAAAAAGATAAAGGACTGTATCGCTCTGACGATGCCGGTAAAAGCTGGCGATTCATGAACGGAGATTTTGAATTAACGGTGCGTCCATTTTATTTCTCGCGAATAGTGGTTGATCCACGCAATGCTGATGTGGTGGTTAAAGGAGGTCTATATGGTTCCATCAGTCGTGATGGAGGTATGACATTTAAAAACCTAGGTCCCATGCATCCTGATATTCATGATGTATGGTTTGATATCAACGACTCTGATCGTTTTTATGTGGGCACTGATGGCGGTGTATATCGTACCTGGAATGGAGGAGCAACTTTAGAAATTGTAGAGAACTTACCTGTATCTCAGTTTTATCATGTGAGTGTTGATAATGCTGAACCTTATAATGTTTATGGAGGCTTGCAGGACAATGGTTCATGGTATGGCCCTTCGGCAAGTGCAGGAGGTATTGAAGCACGCGATTGGAATCCTGTGGGTTTTGGTGATGGTTTCCGCGTGTACAGGCATCCAACAAAAAACATCATCTATTCTGAGATGCAAAGTGCTGAAAATATCTGGCGCTTTGATGTAGAGAAAAGTGTCATCAAAAATATCAAGCCATTTCCTCAAAAGGGTGATCCGAAATATCGCTTCAACTGGAATACACCTATTCAAATAAGCCCGCACCATCCCGATAGAATTTATGTAGGAAGCCAATTCCTGTTACGCTCAAATGATATGGGAAATAACTGGGAAAAAATTTCTCCGGATCTCACAAGCAACGATCCGGCTAAGCAGCTTCAGTCTGAGTCTGGTGGTATTTCTACAGACAACTCGGGCGCTGAAAATCACTGCACCATTTTTACTATCGCAGAATCACCATTGGATCAAAACATCATTTGGGTAGGTACAGATGATGGTAATGTGCAGGTAACTCAGGATGGTGGAAAAACATGGAGTAATGTGGCGGCCAACATCCCGGGCTTACCTAAAAACACCTGGTGCTATCATATACAACCGGGCAATTTTGCCAAAGGCACTGCCTATGCCGTTTTTGATGGGCACACCAGGAATGATTATAAACCTTATGCTTACAAAACAACTGATTTTGGCAAAACATGGAAGTCGGTAGTTTCTGATGATGTACAAGGATTTGCCAGACATATTCTGGAAGATTATGAAAATGAAAACCTGCTTTTCCTGGGCACTGAACTGGGCTTGTTTGTAAGTATTGATGCAGGCAAAAACTGGTCGAAGTTTACGAACAATATGCCGGCAGCATCTGTGCATTACATGGCCATGCACCCAAAGACAAATGACCTAGTAATAGCTACGCATGGCAGGGGCATTATAATCATTGACGATGTTTCTCCTTTGCGCCAAATCAACAATCAAATGCTGAACGAAGAAGTTTACTTCTTTAAAAGCAAACCACTTGTGATGTGGGAGGAAAGCAACTTTGGAGGCTCTAGCGGAGAAACAGCTTTTGTGGGCCCTAACCCAAATCGTTCTGCTAAAATTGTTTACTACCTGAAGAAACGGCACACCTTTGGCGCCATGACGATGGAAGTGCAGGACATGAATGGCAATAAAGTAGCCAGTCTTGATCCTGGCAAGCAAAAAGGAATTAACATAGTAACATGGAGCTATACATCTAAAGCCCCCAAGATTGCAACCGGAAAGACTTTCAGTTTTGGTTCATTTACTGGTCCTCGGGTACCTGCGGGCACTTACAAAGTTGTGATGAAAAAAGGTAAGGACATTTATGAAACTGTAATGGAATTGGTATATGATCCCCGTGCAGACATCAGTGCAGAAAGCCGCGTAGCTCAGCAAAACATGGTGCATAAACTTTTTGAGATGACAGAAGATCTTGCCTACTTGGTTTATCAGGTCGACCAGCAGATTGCGTTTGCTGAAAGCATTGTTAAAAAAGATACGAAGTTGGCAAAAAGCGTAAATCCTTTTGTACAGGAATTAAATAAGCTTAAAGAAAAGCTTGTCATCACAACTGGCGATAATTATGTGGGAGCTGCAGAACCTCAGTTAAGGGAAAAGATAAGTGAACTTTATGGGGTGGTTGTCTCAAACTATGACAGACCCTCACAAATTCAGGAAGAAAATATGAATATCCTGAATGACCGTCTTACCAAAGAGAAGCAAGCTTATGAAACCACACTTAAGAAACACGCAAAGAATATGGAGAAGTCAGCTGCAGCAGCACAGCTAAGTGCCCCTGCAATTGTTGATTTTAAAACCTTTATTGAGATGTAATTACAACAAAAAACCTGTAATGAATGCCGATGAATATTTAATTCATCGGCATTTTTTTGAGGTACAATAATTGTAAGATCAATCATTACATTTACATCCTGTTTATGAAAAGATCAATTTTACTTTTTCTGGTGCTTTTCGGCAGTTTACAGTCGTGCAACAAAGACTACGATCCGCCAGAGCTAAAGGCCATTACCAATATCGGCATCCAAAATCTAAGCGATGGTCTTGCCGATTTGCATGCTGATGCCTTGTTTTATAATCCCAATAAAGTAAGAGTTAGATTGAGAGAAGTGAACATCAAAGTATATATTGACGAAAAAGAAGCAGCCTATATAGATCAGAAAATGAAAGTGATTATTCCGCCCCGATCTGATTTTAATGTGCCAATTGATGCAAAGGTTTCATTAAAAGAACTGGGTTTACTCAATACACTTCTTTCGCTTTTTACCGGAAAAAAACTCAAAGTTAAATATGTAGGCTACATGAAATTGAGTTATCATGGGGTTATATTTAAAGTACCGGTAGAACATAGCGAAGCATTGAACATACGTCTTTAATTATGCTTACTGTAGTTCTTTCTCTGGTAATAATTGGTTTGGTTGTAGTCTTATTTTTAAGAGAAAGTGAGCGAAGGAAAGCAGTAGCCAGATATGAGTTATTGCTAAAAGATCAAAAGCAGGAACCTGCTGAGCTCACAGATGCAGAGAAGCAATTTCAAGAAATGCAAAGTCTGAGCGAGGAAAGAAAAAACATCATCAGCATTGTATCACATGATTTGAAGTCGCCACTAAATAGAACTTATGCACTTATAAGGTTGCTGAGTATGGAGGCTGATAATTTAACAGAAGAGCAAAAAGGCTATTTGAGTAAGATGCATCAGGTAATTGCTGATGGACTTAACCTGGTGAGAAACATGCTGGACATCAGGGCAATTCAAGACCGGGGCATAGTAATTCATAAGGAACGAATTAACATCAGTAATTTTATTCAAAGTGAATTGAACCAATATAAAGTGTTAGCTGATCTCAAAGAGTTGAAAATGATAGCCGAAATCACCCCTGATATTTTTGCCAATATTGACAGGCAGTATTTGGGAAGAATTATGGATAATCTCTTATCAAATGCTATTAAGTTTTCTCCATATAACATGAATATTTGGATTGCACTTAAGCAGGAAGACGGAGCAATTATTTTGACAATAAAGGATGAAGGCCCGGGTTTTTTACCCGAGGAATTACCCCGTATGTTTGAGAAATACCAGAAATTTTCTGCAAAACCAACCGGAGGTGAAAGCTCAACAGGCTTAGGATTATCAATTGCAAAAGATCTTGCAGATGGTTTGGGCTATAAATTAAGTTGCCAAAGTGAGCCCGGTAAGGGCTCAGTTTTTAAACTGGAATTAGTTAATTAGTGATTAGTTAAAAAGATAGTAATCGTCTTCATCGCCCTTGAGAATGGTAATTAATGATTCAATTACCTGATCGTCTTTAATCACATAATCTCTTACTCCTCTTTTGATAAAATCCAAAACCATGTTGCCGTCATCAATGGCACTTAGCATAATCACCTTTTGCTCATCCTTAAGGGCAGGCTTAATTACTTCGTATAGCTCAATACCTGATTTACCCGGAAGTTTATAGTCAATGATAAAAACCTCAGGACTTTCATTTTTTAGCGCATTTTCTGCTTCCTCAGCACTTTGAAAAAGACTTACATTGTAGTCTTGACTCAAAAGAGATTTCTTGATGAACTCCCCGTAAATGTCATCATCTTCAATTAAGAATATTCTCATAACAAGGCCTCAGTAATTTGTGCAAGATAATTAATTGGCAATATATAACTATTCTTCAGTACTGATAAGGAACAGTTCAACCCTTCGGTTTTTTGCCCTGCCTTCAGCAGTTAAATTTGAATCCCTGGGCATCAGCTCTCCATAATAGCTGATGCGCATTCTTTCGGGGCCTATGCCCCGGTCGTTCAGCCAGTTAAATGTTGTCATAGAGCGCATGAAGGAAAGCCAGCGGTTATAATCGCTCGGTCCGATACTGTCTGTATGGCCAATGATAAGCAGTTTTTTTGCTGGCTTATTTTCGAGGTCTTCCTTTATTCGCCACATGATGTTCTGAGAGGCTTCAGATAATTCAAACTTGTCGAATTCAAACTCAATCACGTTTGCAACTTCAGCTATTGCTATGTCTTTTTCGAAACTGACCATGCCCTCTTCTTTCGTTTCTGATTGTTGCTGCATTTCTGTCTCTGCAATTTCCTCTTCTTCAATCTCAATCTGCTCATTTATTGAGGTAATCTCTTCTTCACTTTCAAAAGGATTGATGAGCTCTACCAATTCATCTCCAAAACTGCTGAATGAGCCACCTTCCAGAAAAACACCGGAGTCAAGAATAGGATCAGCCACATCTGCAATGGCAATTTTTATGCTGTAGACTTCATTAGGTATTACAGTACACCTTGCCTGTATTACACGCGTGAAGCCATCAAATTCAATATGGTAAGGAGGCAGTACCGGATCTTTAAGATAATTTTTATTGATAATTACCTGCCTTTTACGCGCATCCCATAAATAAGGATCTGTAGTGTTGATGTACTCGTTATCTACATAGTATTTAGTATTGCGCTTATTATTGATGCTGTTTACCGTTATAGGTATTTTTTCTCCCGGCAATACGGCAATATTGGTGTGGTCGTGTCCGGGTCCTGTAATAAAAAAAGC
>DAOLDI010000010.1:0-16316 GCA_035327445.1 Cyclobacteriaceae bacterium
TACCTGGAGGCGGTTTTGCTTTTAGATTACCGGTGTAGTTAGCGCCCTGTTCCTTAATAGGTGTTCTGCTGAATTTTTCTTTACCCATGAAAGCGTCAACCCTGTAGGCACGTGCAGGTGCTTTAACAGCTATTGCTTTGCCGTTATTATTCCAGCTTCCGCTTATACTTCCTGCTGCCTTACCTGCCGGTGCTTTTGCCTTAATATTTCCGGTGTAGTTGGCCCCTTGCTCTGTATAGGGTCTTTGCCGGAACTCACCAGTACCTCTGAAATTACTTATACCCTTTGATAATTTGGCAGGATATCGGGAAGGTAATGCACTACTGATTTTTGCCTCGGAGGGTTTGCTTGCAGTACGAACACCAGCAGACATACCTTTTCTTACGCCAACTGTTTGTGCGGCAATTTGATTGTCTCTTGGGCTGCGCGCTCTGATCTTCCTGCCAGTAATATCACCTTGCCATGCTTTAGGTGTTTGTTTCGTAGCACTTACATATCCACCAGATTTTCCCTTGTATGCTTTATCGCCCATTTTTCCTCTGGAGTCATAAATATTAGGCTGTGGAATTATTTCAAGTTTAGGAGACTGATAATTTTTCTGTCGCAACGGTCGGCCAGCAACATCTTTTGTAAAGGCTTTTTCTCCTTTTGAAAATTTGCCCACATAGGGTCTCACTTTTCTTTTAACAATGTAAGCGCCAGAAGCAGAAGCCGGACTTATTTGTTGTCTTTTGCCCTGAGGCTGTGCTTTGCTTTGTAAGCCACTTAATCTTCTTAATTCTGCCTGATTGCTAGTACCTCTTTCTGCCGTCCTCGGTACGGGAGAACTGTTTCTTACATAAGGTCCTTTTTGTGAAAACACATTCATTCTGGCATAGCTGGCAGATGCTGAGCGAGGCACAATTCTTTTTCCGGGAGGTGTTGATGACCTTTTGCTCTCTAAATTTTTCAGGTTACTTAATGTGCCTCTATTTGAAATCGAACGTTCACTTGAAGAAACATTTCTGCGAACAAATGTTCCGCTTTGAGAATATACATTGGGATTTCTCCTGGCTGATGACGCACTGCTGCTTGCTCTGATTTTTCTGCCGCTTATGTCGCCCGTCCAAGCACGCTGACTTTGCCTTGGACTTGCACTTACTACATTACGATTGCTTTGTGAAGCACGATCAGTTTGTTGCAAGCGCCTGCCGGAATAAGGATTTGGCTGTTGATAAACTGCGCGACCTCTGGCAGGAGATGAATCTGTACCTTTAGTGCGCACAGATCTTCCGGCAGGATCTGTAGTAACCGCCCTGTCACCCTGCCTTGATCTTGATTTATAAGCGCTTTGCCTCAGCTTGCCTTTGTTGCCCTGAGCCTGATCATCTTTTCTTAATTGCCTTTGTTGTTGCTTTAACCTCCGTTCCTGCATTTTTTCAAAACGGGTTTTGCGCAGAGTCTTTTCCTGAGCTTGTGCTGGCATAGTAAAACAAACCAATAGCGCTAAGCCAATAGCGTGTGTAATCAGCCTGAGTTGAAAAAATGCGGTATTTCTGCCCTGTACTGCCAATGCTCAATCCTAAAAGACCTCTAAAATAGCTAAAATTTCAGCAAGTCTTCGATAGCGGGTTTGATGCGTTCTTTGGGCAGGAAGTTTTTCTCTAAAGTCGGGGCAAAAGGAATGGCCGTATCCAGGCTGGCCACACGCTTAACAGGGGCATCTAAATGCTCAAAACAATGTTCATTTATCCAGGCACTAATCTCAGCGCCAATGCCACCAGTTAAAGTATCTTCATGCAGCACCAGTACGCGATTAGTTTTCTTCACACTTGCAGCAACCGCTTCTTTATCCCAGGGCAGCAAAGTTCTTAAGTCGAGAATATCGGCTTTAACATCAGGGATCAAACTCATAATTTCTTTGGCCCAATGCACGCCCATGCCATAAGTAATGATAGATAAATCATTTCCTTCTGTTAATAAACTTGCCTTTCCGATTTCTACGGTGTAATAATCATCAGGAATCACATCCCGAATTGAACGGTACATCAATTTGTGCTCGAAGTACATTACCGGATTGGGGTCTTCAATCGCTGCGCATAACAAACCTTTGGCATCGTAGGGATTGGATGGGTACACAATCTTCAATCCGGGCGTGTGAAAAAACCAGGCTTCGTTCGACTGACTGTGAAAAGGACCGGCCGCAGTGCCTGCACCTGTTGGCATGCGTACTACCACATCTGCGTTTTGACCCCAACGCCAGTGAAGCTTGGCAAGATTATTTACAATCTGGTTAAAACCTTCACTCACAAAATCGGCAAACTGCATTTCAACCATGGCCTTCATACCTTTGATGGACAATCCGAGTCCGGCACCCACAATGGCTGCTTCACAAATAGGTGTATTGCGCACGCGTGCTTTGCCAAATTGTTTTACAAAACCATCGGTAATTTTAAATACACCACCATATTCGGCAATGTCCTGTCCCATCAACACCAATTCAGGGTGTCGTTCCATGCTTTGCCTTAAGCCATCACTTATGGCATCGATAAATCTTTTTTCAGTTTTCTTTTTGCTGGATGGTTTTACAACAAGCTGTTCGTGCGGAGCAAATACATCATTGAACTCAGTTTGTGTATCAGCTATGGGATGCGTTTCCTTGAAAGCAGCTTCCAGTCCCTGCTCAATTTCCTTTTTAATTTCTTTGCGCAGCGTTTCAACATAGTTCTTATCCATCACTTTCGATTTGATAAGAAAATTTTCATAGTTATTGAGCGGGTCTTTCTTTGCCCATTCATCCATCAGTTTTTTAGGAACATACTTGGTGCCTGAAGCTTCTTCGTGCCCGCGCATCCTGAAAGTGATACACTCAAGCAATATGGGGCGTGGCTTTTTGCGCATACTGGCGGCAAGATTTTTTACAGTATCATACACTTCAAGAATATTATTACCATCCACCTGCACACCTTCAATGCCGTAACCGATTGCTTTATCAACAAAACTTTTGCACCTGAATTGTTCATTGCTGGGCGTGGATAATCCGTAGCCATTGTTTTCAATCACAAAAATCACGGGCAAATCCCAGACAGCAGCTACGTTAACTGCTTCATGAAAATCGCCCTCGCTGGTGCCGCCATCACCATTAAAAACTGCTGTTACTTTTTTCTCTTTTTTGAGCAGATGCGCTAAAGCAATACCATCGGCAATACCATTTTGCGGCCCGAGATGTGAAATCATGCCAACGATGTGATGCTCTTGTGTGCCGAAATGAAAAGAGCGGTCGCGGCCCTTGGTATAACCCATGGGTGTACCTTGCCATTGTGCGAAAAGTCTTTCAAAAGGCATATTGCGTGAGGTAAACACGCCCAGGTTGCGGTGCATGGGCAATATGTATTCGTCATTTTCAAGGGCCATGGTTAAACCTACGGCAATGGCCTCCTGACCAATACCACTGAACCATTTACTGATTTTGCTTTGACGCAACAGCACCAGCATTTTCTCTTCAATCATGCGGGGGTAGAGAATGCCACGGTACAATTCTTTGAGAACCTGGTCTGAATATTTTTTGCGGTTGAATTTCATAGTATTAAATGAACCACAAATTAATGTCTTTCCTTTGGTATTATGAAGGTTTATAGTGAAGCTGATATCAATATAAATCCTAATTTTATTGTCAAATTTGAAGCATGGAAGCCAAAGTAACATTAAAGCTAAACAAGAGGACTTTAGATAAAGCCAGGCGCTATGCCAGAAAGCACAACACGGAACTATCCCGGATAGTGGAGAAATACCTGGAGAATATTACTACTGATACCGAAAATGACATCAGCCCCTTGGTTAAAATGCTTTCGGGGATTTCGCGGACGAAGTCAGTTGATACAAAATTAGCCTATACGCAATATCTGAAGAGAAAGTATAGCTAATGGAGCGTTTATTTGTTGATACTAATATTGCACCGGATTTATTGCAAGAAAGGAAACCTCAATATCTCAGTGCAGCAAGGTTGTTTACATTGGGCGAGCGCAAGCAAGTGGCTTTATATTTTTCTGCATTGGGATTCACAACCTTAGATTATATTCTTAAGAAAGATTTTACTGCTGCTGAATCGAAAGTTATTTTAAGCAAATTCAAGATGCTTGTTAAAGTTCTTCCGGTAACAAATAAAATCATTGATTTATCTCTTCAGTCTTCATTAAGCGATTTTGAAGATGCTGTTCAATTATTCACTGCAAAACAAAATAAAATCAAAATAATAATTACCCGAAACACTAAGGATTTCAGAAATGTTGATCTTAATGCGATTACTGCAGAAGCATTTCTTAAAACTTTATCATAATTATTGACATAGCCTTTTAATGATTTCATTTGACTCTTTTACCCTCGATAACGGCCTGCGTGTGCTGGTGCACGAAGACCCCAGTGTGCAGATTGCTGTGATGAATATTTTATATGATGTGGGCTCACGCGATGAGCAGGAACATAAAACAGGTTTTGCCCATTTGTTTGAGCACCTTATGTTTGGTGGTTCGGCTAACGTGCCTTCTTATGATGAGCCTTTGCAACTTGTAGGTGGGGAGAACAATGCTTTTACCAGTACCGATATCACCAATTATTACCTCACCGTTCCGGCACAAAATATTGAAACCGGTTTTTGGCTGGAGAGCGACCGCATGCTGAGTCTTTCTTTTAATCCTAAAGTATTGGAAGTGCAGCGCAAAGTAGTGGTGGAGGAATTCAAGCAGCGTTACCTCAATCAACCTTATGGCGATGTTTGGTTGAAGTTAAGACCGCTTGCTTATAAACAGCATCCTTACAAGTGGGCAACCATAGGCAAAGAAGTTGCGCATATCGAAGAGGCAACAATGGAAGATGTAAAAGATTTCTTTTACAAATTCTACGCACCCAACAATGCCATCATGGTATTGGCCGGAAATGTGAAACTGGAAGAAGTGAAGCGCCTTGCTGAAAAATGGTTTGGCCCGATTGAAAAGCGTGCAACACCCACGCGTAAACTTCCGCTTGAGCATAAGCAAACCGCTAAAAGAACTTTGGAAGTGGAAGCCAATGTACCAGCCAATGTAATTTACAAGACCTTTCACATGCCCGGGCGTTTTGATGATAATTACTATGCAGCCGATTTGTTGTCGGATGTATTGGGCCGCGGAAATTCAAGTCGTTTATACCAGACTTTGGTGAACGAGAAAAAATTATTTACGGGCATACAGTCGTACGTTACCGGAAGCATAGACCCCGGCTTGCTGGTGATTAGCGGAAGAATGGCAGAGGGCGTAAGTTTTAAAGATGCAGAGGCAAGCATAGATGAAATTATTACTGAGTTAAAAGCAAAAGGCCCAAGCGCTGAAGAAGAAGAGAAGGTGAAGAATCAGGTTATATCTACTTTGGTTTTTGATGAAGTGGAAGTTTTGCATCGTGCGATGAACCTGGCATACTTTGCTTTGAGCGGAGATTTTAATCGTGCTAACAAAGAGACAGAAAGATTTAATTCTGTAAGTGCTGCTGAAATTAAAAACATGGCCAATGACATTCTTACAGAAGAAAACGCATCGGTGATGTATTATAAATCAAAATTGAATTAACACTTTATCCGTGGACAGTGTCCTCACAGTCCACGATTAAAATAATTTTCGGTTGGTGAAGACACCAACCGATGAAGAATAAATAAAATTGAATTAATAACATGAAGATAAGGGTAGGCTTAGGTTACGATGTGCATCAACTGGAAGAAGGCAGAGATTTTTTTCTGGGTGGAATTAAAATTCCAGCCAGCAAGGGGGCTGTTGGTCATTCAGATGCTGATGTTTTGATACATGCCATATGCGATGCTATACTGGGTGCAGCAGGTTTGCGTGATATTGGTTTTCATTTTTCGAATAAAGATGAGAAGTACAAAAACATCGACAGTAAAATTTTGCTTCAGGAAGTGATGCGCATGAGTAAATCTGCCGGATGGAATTTGCAGAATGTAGATTGCACACTTGTACTGGAGTCTCCTAAAATCAATCCGCATATAGCCGCCATGAAAGAAGTGCTCTTACCCATACTGGGTGTGGAGGATGATGCGCTCAGCATAAAAGCCACTACCAGTGAATCAATCGGATTTGTAGGCAGAGAAGAAGGAGTTTGCGCACATGCGGTGGCCTTGTTAACCAAAGACTGATTGCATGGCTGTGCAGCAACTTGTTTCTTTCATCGGCTCGGGTAATGTGGCCTGGCACCTGGCACCTGCTTTAGACAATACCGATTATAAAGTTGCAGAAGTTTACAGCCGCAATCCCAAGCATGCCAAAGCTTTGGTTGAGCGTTTATACGAAGCAGAAGTAAAGCACAGCCTCGATTTTTCTGACAGTCCTTCAAGTGTGTTCATCATTGCTGTTAATGATGATGCCATCAGTCAGGTTGCGCAGGAAATTGTATTGCCTGATGATGCGGTGCTGGCGCATACTTCCGGCAGTCAGGCATTGAGTGTGTTAGGCTATGCTGGTACAGATAACATTGGGGTGTTTTATCCATTGCAGACTTTCAGTAAAAACAAGAAAGTGGATTTTGCTGAGATTCCTTTTTTTATTGAGGCTGAAACTGATGAGGCAAAGAAATTACTGATGAAGATGGCCAAAGCTTTGAGCAGGCAGGTACACGATATCAGCAGTAAACAAAGACAAGCCCTGCATGTGGCTGCCGTCTTTGCTTCCAACTTCAGCAATCATATGTTGCACATGGCGCAGGAAATCATGAAAGCCAAAAAGCTTGATTACAACTGGCTGAAGCCTTTGATAACGGAAACAATAAATAAATCACTGAGCCTCGGTCCTGAACAAGCACAGACCGGCCCCGCCCGCAGGGCAGACATAGAAACTTTAGATAAGCACCTGGAATTCTTAAGTGATGATGAACAAGTGGCTGAACTCTACCGACTGATTAGTCAGCATATTTTAGATAAGTATCAGCTGTAATAGTCGTGCCACCACTCAAAGTGGTGGCACGACTTTGTTAATTACCTGACAATCAAATCAAGTATTTTTTCAAGCTCAACTTTTTCAAAAGGATGAGGCGTGTTCTCCAGCATCAAAAATTTTCCCTCAGGTAAAAGTGATGCTACCTCCTTTGTGTAGTTCATATCTGCCATGTTATCATGCTCACCCTGGCAGACTAAAACGGGGATATCAATTAGCCGCAAAACATTTTCTGTTAGCAGGGGCTTCTCACCCAATGCCAGCATCATATCCGCAGTTTTCTGCATCAGTAATTTCCAGTCATTGGGCTGATGTCTTTGATGGAGTGTTGCTGCAAAAGCGGGCACTTTCTCTAATAGTTTCTCTGGATTGAGTAGTTTTACTTCTTTGGCAGCAGCCTGTATTTATATATTATTTGACATTATTCAATGATACAACTCCATAGGTAATTATATATTTTTTAGTTTAACAGAAAGTAAACGAATTGGATACCCTATTGCAAGCGCAAAATACGAACCCCTTGATCCTATCCGGGCAAAATAATCATCCCGGTCTCCTACTGATGTCCTTCTTTCTAAAGAATATTCAATGTCCACATTAGCAACCTCTTTAAATCCCTTGCTATAGTAGAAGCTTAATTGAAAGTGATCTTTATCATGGTTAAAAAATTGAAATGTAATGCCGGCAAAAGCGGAGATAATATTGCGGTTGGGAACAGCATGGTAAAATCTTCCCTTAAAAAACTCTTCCCATTCGTTTTCGCCAGAGAAAGGAACTATCCTGTCAAACGAAATGCCAGCCATAGTCTGCAACCTGAAAAGCACCAAATAGGATAGGTAGTTATTCTTTGGCTTTACATCGAATTTTTCAAACAAGTCAACGCGATTTTTAAGTTTGAAGAGTCGAACGGTGCTTAAATCTTTTTTAGCGCCAACCAGTATTCTTGTCGTATATACCCCTGAACTAAATTTACCCTCGAAATCGTATTCATAACGATCGCTATAACTAAAGCTAAATCCTGTGGCCCCGGCCTGCCAGCCCGAAAAAAGGAGCCATCCCTTATTAAATTCTGCCTGGATACCTATATCAAATGATGGTGAAAAATCGAAAGTGTTTACACGAAAACGCTGGTCGGCAAGTTCACTGTTGATAACATAACAAAAAGGGAACTGCATGCCGAGAGCAGGAGTGACATTGAATTTTGTCTGAGCAAAATTTGAGAGATGAAAAGAACAAAGCAAAAGAATAATTGAAAATCTCATAGTAAAAGTTCAAAGGCCTTTATACATATTGCTTCTTATAATTTCTAATATCGTTTTTAAGTTTATTTTTTCAAAAGGATGTGGCGAGCTCTTCATCATCAAAAATTTCCCATTAGGTAGAAATGATGCTACTTGCTTTGTGTAGTTCATATCGGCCATGTTATCAAGTTCACCCTGGCAGACTAAAACGGGGATATCAATTTGCTTTAAAACAGTTTCTGTTAGCAGGGGCTTCTCACCCAAAGCCAGCATCATATCCGCAGTTTTCTGCATCAGTAATTTCCAGTCATTGGGCTCATGCCTTTCTTGCAGTGTTTTTGCAAAGGCAGGTATTTTCTCCAGCAGTTTTTCAGGATTAAGCAATTTTACTTCTTTGGCAGCAGCCTCAGGCGACCAGTCGAACTTGGTGCCGAGTGTAATGATGCGTTTAAAATATGCTGGATGCTGATGGGCCAGCCAAAGCGCCACATATCCGCCCATGCTGTAAGCAAATACATCTATGTTTTTCAATGCATGTTCATCCAAGAAATTTTTCAACTCTTCAGCAAATACTTCTATGCCAAAGCCATTGTTGGAAAAATCTGCTCCACCATGGCCTGAAAAGTTGAGGGGATAAACTTGGGTTCCATTTGCATTTAATCTTTGCGATAATTCAGCAAACTGTGAGGCTGCGCCTAATGCGCCATGTAATAGAACTATCGATGACATCAGGATGATTTTCTTTTAGATGCGATGATGATGCGGTCTTTTCCTTGTAAATCTTTGATGAGTTCAGTTCTGTAACCAAAATCTTTTAATAGACTTTGAGTTTCTGCTCCTAGTTTTTCGTTGATCTCTAAAAAAAGTTTTCCACCTGGTTTAAGTGCTTTTAATGCTTTTTTGCCAATGGCTTCATAAAACATCAGAGCTTGTTTAGTGGGCACAAAAAGCGCAAGTGAAGGTTCATAATACAGTACATTCAGTTTAATATCTGTTTTTTCTGCTTCTGTAATGTAGGGCGGGTTGCTCACAATAACATCAAACTCATCGCCCGGTAAACTTTGTTTCAGAATGTTATGATGCTGCCAGTTTATCTGCACGCTATGTCTCAAACTATTTTCTGCGGCAACCATCAGGGCAGCTTCACTTACGTCTGTTGCGCTTAGCTGGGCATCGGGTAATGCTAATTTAATCGTTATCGGTATACAGCCGCTACCTGTGCCTATATCTAAAACACTCACTTTTTTCTTTCTTGCTTTCTTACAGCAGTCAATTACATGTTGCACCAATTCTTCAGTTTCGGGCCGGGGTATCAGTACATCTTTGTTGACAAAAAAAGATCTGCCATAGAAATCGGCTTCCTGCAGAATGTATTGAATAGGCTCATGCGCATTAATACGCTCAGCAATTTTTTTCAGGTCTTTGTATTTAACTTCATACTTATCGATCTTATTATTTGCCGCAATGTCAGTTTTGCTGCAACCCAGGTACTTTTCAAAAACCAGGTGCGCAATGCATTTAATTTCTTCCGGGTCTTCATTAAGACGAATGCTTTGGACAAAGGCTTTGAAAACATCTTTGGAATTGGCCATAGCTTGAGTAATCTTTGCAAGTTTACTAAAAGCATGGAAGATACGCAGGCACATGAAAATTTTATGCAGCGAGCCATTAATTTGGCCCTGCTGGGTTTAGGCAGCGTGAGCCCTAACCCTTTGGTTGGCTGCGTAATTGTTCATGAAGAAAAGATCATCGCTGAAGGCTGGCATAAAAAATTTGGTGGACCACATGCCGAAGTGAATGCCATTGAAGCTTTAGCTGACAAATCTTTATTACCAGTATGTATAGTGTATGTAAACCTTGAGCCCTGTTCACACTTTGGTAAAACGCCACCCTGCGCTGATATGCTGATAGCCCATGGCGTAAAGCGAGTGGTAATTGCCAATCAGGATCCGAATCCGGTGGTTGCAGGAAAAGGAATTCAAAAATTAAGAGCTGCGGGTGTTGAGGTGATTGAAAATATTTTGGCGGATGAAGGCAAAAATTTAAACCGCAGGTTTTTTACTTTCATTGAAAAGCAAAGACCCTACATTATGCTAAAGTGGGCACAGACTGCAGATGGCTTTATTGCCCGTGAAGATTACAGCTCAAAATGGATCAGCAATGAACAAGCCAGGCAACTGGTACACAAGTGGCGTGCGGAAGAAGATGCTGTAATGGTGGGGACTAATACAGCACAATATGATAATCCAAAGTTAAATCTCAGACACTGGCAAGGAAGAAACCCGCTAAGAATTGTTATCGATAGAAATTTGAGATTGAATAACTCCTTGCACCTCTTTGACAAAACTCAAAAAACACTTTGCTACAACCTGCTGAAAAATGAGAAGCAAGAAAACCTGGAATTTGTAAAGCTTGCCGATGAATCTTTTTTAAAAAATATGTTGAATGATTTATATCAAAAAGGAATTCAATCTGTTATGGTAGAAGGAGGGGCTTACCTGATCAATCAATTTATTGAAGAAGGACTATGGGATGAAGCCAGGGTTTTTGAAGCAGATATAAATTTTGATAAAGGAATTAAAGCCCCTGAGTTAAATGTTAAACCTTTACATACTGAGGCTGTTGCCGAAGATGCCTTGCATTACTTTATTAATCATTAATTATGGAAGTTATTTCGCTTAAAGAAAAATTCAGTCAGTTTAGTGATTACTGGAATCCGCGCATCATTAGCGAATTGAACAGTCAACAAGTAAAGGCAGCCAAACTGAAAGGTGAGTTTGTGTGGCATCATCACGAACAGGAAGATGAAATGTTTCTTGTTATAAAAGGAAAACTGAAAATAGAGTTTAGAGATAAAGTAGTTGAGATTAACCCAGGCGAATTTATCATTGTGCCCAGGGGTGTTGAGCATAAACCTATTGCTGATGAAGAAGTTGAACTTTTGTTGTTTGAACCGGCTTCTACTTTAAACACCGGTAATATCAGAAATGAGAAAACCAAAGATCGATTATCCTATCTTTGAAATTGATATCGCATGCTAAGCACCAAATATCAAAATACAAATTCCAATACTTAATGTCTAATACTAAGACCTAATGCCCAATACCTAATCCCCAATTTTAATGGCCGAAGAACTCATCATATCATCATCAACAGATAAAAAAGTAAAATACGAAACGATAATTCCGCAAATTGAAGCATTGGTAACAGGAGAATCTGATCTCATCGCCAATCTTTCCAATATTGCAGCAGCCTTAAAGCAAAGCATGAATTTTTTCTGGGTAGGTTTTTACCTGGTGAAAGAAAATCCAATGGCAGCCGGCAGGCAAGAATTGGTGCTTGGTCCTTTTCAAGGTCCGATAGCCTGCACCAGAATACATTTGGGTAAAGGTGTTTGCGGAACATCCTGGCAAGAGAAGCGCAGCATTATTGTTCCTGATGTTGACCAGTTTCCCGGTCACATAGCCTGCAGTTCTGCTTCAAAATCTGAAATTGTTTTGCCTGCCTTCAAAGCCAATGAAGTGGCCCTGGTGCTTGATGTTGACAGTGATAAACTAAATGATTTCGACACAACTGATCAGCATTACCTAGAAATGCTGATGCGCATCATTGAGCGCATTATGTAGTTTTAGTCGTTCTCCACCTTTTATCAAAAAGCTGTTTGCTGAAGTACAGAATTGAGTACATTAGTTTTCAATTCAAAACCTTATTGTTATGCAAAACAGAAGAGAATGGCTCAAATCTATGTTTGCTTTGGGCGCAACTATGCCCCTGGCTGGAGTAATGGCGCAGAATTTATGGGCTTCGCCTGTAAGTAATGCTGAGCGCCTGCATGGTATTGAACCTCTCTTGCCCAATAACATCATCAGATTAGGTTCTAATGAAAATCCATACGGGCCATCACAAAAAGCCCGCAAAGCCATTATCGATAGCATTTCAGAAGGCAACCGCTATGCCCACGGTGTTGCCAGAGAGCTGCGCAACTTCATTGCCGAAAAAGAAGGGGTAAGTCCTGATCATGTATTAATTGGCTCAGGCTCTTCTGAATTGTTGTGCCTCGCTGGTATGACAATTGGTCTTGAAGGAGGTGCGGTGCTTTCTGCTTATCCAACATTTCGATTGTTAATGGACTATGCTGCTAAATTTAATGCCAGATGGGATCAGGTGAATCTTGATGATAAGATGGTGCATAACCTGGAGGCTATGGCATCAGCAGTTAAGCCTGATACCAAAATGATTTTTGTGGTTAACCCGAATAATCCAACCGGCACAGTTTTACAGCCAGATAAACTCAAAAGTTTTTGCATAGAAATGGCCAGGCGTGCTACTGTTTTTATGGATGAAGCCTACATAGAATTTCTGGAGCCTGCAGAGCGTGTAACAATGGTTGATTTGGTAAAGCAAGGGCATAATGTGATTGTATCAAGAACATTTTCAAAAATATACGGACTTGCAGGTATGCGTGTTGGTTACATCATTTCAACGCCTGAGCTTGTCAAAAAAATGGGAGAGCGCCAGATATGGGGAAATTATAATCAGGCAGGACTGGCAGCGGCTCGTGCAAGCTATGGTGATGAGGAGTTTATGTCATTTACCCGCAAAAAAAATGCAGAAGCAAGAGCGCATCTCTTCCAGTACCTCGATAGCAAAAAAATACCTTACGGTAAATCACTGGCCAATGTGGTCTTGTTTCCTGCACCTAAAGATGGAAAGTATATCTTAGAGCAAACTGAAAAGAAAGGTTTTCAAATACGTATTTGGGATTACGATAATAAAGAATGGTGCCGCGTTAGTATTGGTACGCTGGATGAAATGAAAAAATTCACCAGGGCCTTTGATGAGGTGATTGCTTAGACAATCACCTTCATTTAATATGCCATTTCAAGTTCTGGAGATCTGCCAAGTTCTTTTAATAATTTGGCATGACTTACCAAAGCGCTAGTAAAAGTAGGTTCACTCTTATAGGGTAAGCCAAATTCTTCGGCTGTTTCTTTCACTATTTTTGAAATTTCGCGGTAATGCACATGGCATATATGTGGAAACAAGTGATGTTCTACCTGATAGTTTAAGCCTCCCACATACCAGGAAAGAATACGGTTGTTGTGTGCAAAATTAGTTGTTGTGCGTAATTGATGAATGGCCCATACATCTTGAAGGTTTCCTTGTTGGTCTGGTTCAGGATATTCAGTTCCATCAATAACATGTGCCGGCTGAAAAATAATGGCAAGAATAAATCCTGCTATGTAATGCATAATAAGTAAGCCTGTTAAAATTTGCCACCAGGCCAGGTCAGTTAGCATAAGAGGCAGCACAAACATGTAGCCAACATAAATGAGCTTGGTAACAATCAATATTGCCCATTCTTTGGCGGCATTGGTCTTCTGTCTTTTTACCAGCCCATCTTTTTGATATTGAATTAAGCGTTTGAAGTCTTTGACAATAATCCAAACAATAGTCATTAATCCGTATAGTACCCAGGCATAGATATGTTGATATCTGTGCAGATAATGCCGCTTAGAATAAGGCGACATACGTAAGACGCCACGCGGGCTAATATCTTCATCAGCATCATACACATTGGTATACGTATGGTGCAATACATTGTGTTGAACTTTCCAGTTAAAAGCGTTGGCGCCTACAAGGTTTAATGAATATCCCAAGAGATTATTAACCCAGGGTTTGGCAGAGTATGCGCCATGATTTGCATCATGCATAATGGATAAACCAATACCTGCAACACCAAAACCCATTACTATTATAAGTAATACTATTTCCCAAAAGTTTGTTACAGTTGATGTGATGATAAGCGAATAGGGTACGAAATACATAGCAAACATTACGATGGTCTTAAATACCATTGATGCATTGGCATGTTTGCTTAGTTGATTGGAATTGAAGTATTCGTTAACACGTTTGTTTAATGTGGCAAAAAAATCACTTTTTGCCCTTGGAAACTTTAAGGTTGAGGCACGGCTCATAGATCGAAAAAAAATTGTTTGAAAATAAGATACTCACTTGCAAGGGTATAACCTTTAACTGAATGGGTTAATTCCTGAAAGTTACAAAGCTTATGGCAGGTGACAATCGTTAGTATTGAAAAAATGCGAAAGAATAGTAAGAAAGGCCATTTATTAGGCTTAATGGGCCCGCTAACTTCAACAAAAATCAGGTCAATGAGGCAATAATTGTTTTGCCTCCGGTAGTCTTATCTCCAATTTGCACCTTTACTTCTGCATCTAAAGGCAGGTAAATGTCTACTCTTGAGCCAAATTTGATAAAGCCAAATTCTTGTCCCTGTTCAAGGCGCTGCCCTTCTTTTACATACCATTTAATACGTCTTGCCAGTGCACCGGCAATTTGTCTGAAAAGTATTTCAACTCCGTTTTCCATTTTGGCAACAACGGTAGTACGTTCATTTTCTGTACTTGACTTCGGATGCCAGGCAACTAAATATTTACCGGGATGATACTTGAAATAGGAGATTATGCCGCCAACCGGCATACGGTTAACATGTACATTTACAGGCGACATGAATATGGAAACCTGCTTTCTCTTTTCCTTTAAATATTCAGTTTCTTCAGCTACTTCAATTACCACTACTTTGCCATCTGCAGGGGCAAGTACATGCTTAGCATTTTTTTCAATTTTAAATTGTGGATTTCTGAAGAATTGAAGGATCAGTAAATAGAAAATTATACTGACAGCAATGATCACATTCTGAATTATTCTTTCCTCAGGAAGGAAGTAACTTACCGCATAATTAAGTGCGAATAGTATAAGCAATGTGAAAAATAACATCTTTCGTCCTTCCCTATGAATATTCATGTGTTATGATTTAGTGTTAAAAAAAGAAACAGCATGTTTACATGCTGTTTCAAAAATAAAATGATTCTTCCATTAATTATTAAAAACCTCCACGATACTTATAGGTTTTGGCTACTTTATCAATTGCTACAATGTAGGCGGCTATTCGCATAGACACATCGTAATGCTGAGCAGTCTTAAATACATTATTGAACGCATCTTTCATAATTCTATCGCTTCTGCGGTTAACGCGGTCGGCTGTCCATTTATATCCTAATCTGTTTTGCACCCATTCAAAATATGAAACGGTTACACCTCCCGCATTGGCCAGGATATCTGGAACTACCATGATGCCCTTGTCATTGATAATTTTATCGGCTTTAGATGAAGTTGGTCCGTTAGCACCTTCTACAATTAATTTTGCCTGAATGTTGGCTGCGTTCTGTGAGTTGATCACATCTTCAGTTGCGGCAGGCACTAGTACATCAACATTAACAGTGAGTAACTCTTCTCCTTTAATTTTCTCAGCACCTTTAAATCCTTCCAGACTTCCTTTGTTGCTGTCTCTGTAGGCAATGGCCTCGTTTATATTAATACCGTTTTCATTGTGGTACGCTCCTGAGATATCACTAATCGCAACTATTTTCAAACCACGTTCTTCCAATAAGCGTGCTGCCCAAGATCCTACATTGCCAAAACCCTGCACTGCGCATGTTGCATGGTATGGGTTGATTTTAAGTTTCTCCATGGCTGCCAATGCAGAAATCATTACTCCGCGGCCTGTAGCCTCTGTTCTTCCTAATGATCCCCCCAAAACAAGGGGCTTACCGGTTACAACACCATTTACAGTCATGCCTTGCGTGCGTGAGTATTCATCCATTAACCAGGCCATTTCGCGCGGTCCGGTTCCCATATCAGGTGCGGGTATATCACGGTCAGGGCCAAAAACATCTATTAATGCTGAGGTGTAAGCACGCATCAAACGCTCTATTTCACCTGCCGACATTTCGCGTGGGTTGCAATTAACGCCACCTTTACCGCCACCATAAGGAATATCCACCACCGCACATTTCCAGGTCATCCAGGCGGCCAGAGCTTTTACTTCATCCAGGTTTACATGTGGGTCAAATCGAATACCACCTTTTGAAGGACCGAGAATGTTGGAGTGTACCACTCGGTAGCCTTCAAATACTTTAATGGCCCCGTCATCCATAGTAACAGGCAGAGAAACAATTACCTGTTTGGCCGGTGTTTTTAATACGTTGTAAACTTCTTCTTCTAATCCTAAAATTTGAGAAGCCACATGAAAACGTGACATCAT
>DAOLDI010000011.1:0-16099 GCA_035327445.1 Cyclobacteriaceae bacterium
ATGTTAACTGCCATGTTGTAGTTATCTGATCTTGCCCACACCAAATTTAATTCATTGCCATTTTGCAAGAGACCTTCCACGTTATTGCTGTTAAAATTTCTGGCAGCACTAACATTTACAATCGGTAAAAAACCGGCATTACCTCTTGTTACATTGTTAGCAGCAATCTCACTTTCCATCTTGGCCACCTGAATGGAATAGTTATTATTCAGGCCAACTCTAATAATTTCTTCCAGACTCAAAGTATCTCTTTGTTGCGCAAATGAGCTTGTTACAAGCAGGAAGAAAATTACCTGAATTATAGGATAGAAAACTTTCATAAATGTTATCAATTAAAACCTGGCCAGTCTGCCTTTCTTACTGGAGAAGTAAGAATAGACTGCAGGTATTACATAAAGTGTTAGTATGGTAGAAAAAATCAAACCGCCAATAACTGCCATACCCATAGAAACACGACTTTCAGAACCTGCGCCTAAGGCCAAGGCTATAGGCAAGATACCCAGTATGGTCGACATGCTGGTCATCAAAATCGGGCGGAAGCGCGCTTCTGCAGCACCAACAATGGCTTCCATTAACTGCATGCCATGTGCTTTGCGCTGGTTGGCAAATTCAACAATAAGAATACCGTTTTTCGTTACCAGGCCAATCAGCATGATGATACCAATCTGGCTGAAGATGTTCAGCGTTTCACCAAAATACCAAAGCGTGAGTAAGGCTCCTGCCAAAGCAAGTGGCACGGTAAACATGATGATGAAAGGATCTCTGAAACTCTCAAACTGTCCGGCCAATACCAGGTAGATAATAGCTAAGGCAATTAAGAATGCGGTATAGATACTGGAAGAACTTTCAGCAAATTCTTTTGAAGGACCCGCAAGGCTTATAGAGTAGCTTTCATCTAATACTTCATCAGCAACTTTATACATCTCTTCAATTCCTTCGCCTAAGGAAACACCTCTTGCCAGCTGCGCACTAACTTTTGCAGATGAGTAACGATTATAACGATACAATTGAGGTGGTGTACTGCGCTCTTCAATGCTAACAAGATTGTCTAACTGTATTAATTCTCCTCTGCGGTTTTTAACATACAGTATTTTTAAATCAAGTGTCTCACTTCTGTTTTCTCTCTCCAGTTGGCCAATAATCTGATACTGTTTACCATCCATGATGAAGTTACCAAACCTGGATCCGCTTAAACCTAACTGTAAAGTTTGTGCAATATCAATAATACTTACACCAAGACTGCGCGCTTTATCTCTGTTGATGTTGATGTTAAGTTCAGGCTTGGTGAATTTCAAATCAAGATCAACAAAACTAAATTTATCATTTGCCTGGGCCTTATCCATAAACTCAGGAAGAACAATCTTCAGTTTATCCAAATCAGATGCCTGAATTACAACCTGCACGGGCAAGCCTCCGCGTCTGTCGCCAATGGTTTGCGATTGATTAGCAAATACACGTATGCCACTGAATTGACTTAGTTGTGGTGTTACCTCATCCACAATTTGTTGTTGTGATCTTTGGCGCTGATCAGCATCAGTAAGAATAACCCGAATGAATCCAGAGTTTACTCCGCTTGTACCAAAGCCCGGTGCAGTTACACTAATTAATCCAGCACGTTCAGGTACAGCTTCATTAATAAAATCCTGCATCTGCACAATGTACCTGTCCATGTATTCAAAAGTGGCTCCTTCTGGTCCGCTGGCCTGTAACCTGAATTCACCACGATCCTCTAAGGGCGCAAGTTCAGAAGGCAATGTTGTACCAAAATGATAAATAAGCACCCCGGCTATTAACATGATGATGAAAGCAAACCAACGGTATTTCATGAAGCCCTCTAATGATGATGCATATTTTTTAGAGAGCCATTCAAACATGGGTTCGGTTTTATTATATAGCCAGTTATGCGTTTCACGCTTCTTCAAAATCTTAGAGCACATCATGGGTGTTAATGAGAGCGCCACGAAGGATGAAATCACAACTGAACTGGCCACTACCAAACCAAACTCGCGAAATAATCGGCCGGTTAATCCTTCAAGAAAAATAATGGGCAAGAAAACTGCCACTACCGCAACAGTTGTAGAAATTACAGCAAAGTAAATTTCAGTTGATCCGCGCTTTGCAGCTTCATTGGGATCTTCGCCATCTTCAATCTTAGAATAAATATTTTCTAATACCACAATGGTATCATCTACTACCAGGCCAATAGCCAGTACTATACCTAAAAGTGTAAGTACGTTGATAGTAAAGCCCAACATGTACATCATGAAGAAGGCGCCAATTAATGATATTGGAATTGTGATAACCGGTATTAGGGTTGTTCTCCAGTCGCGCAGGAAGAAGAAAATAATGAACACCACCAATGAGAAGGCAATCATAATTGTTTCTTGTACTTCTTTTATAGAAGCCCTTATGTATTGTGTTGAATCGTAACTCATTTCATACACAATATCCGGAGGCAAGTCACGCTTAATTTGTTCAAGTCTCTGATAGAGTCTGTCGGCAATGTCAATATTGTTTGCTCCGGGCTGTGCAATGATGGCCAAGGCAACACTGGGTACCCCATCTCTTCTTAAAAGTGTTCTGTCATTTTCAGGATAAAGTTGTGCGTAACCTATGTCTCTAAAACGCACCACCAGATCTCCTTCTTCTTTTACAATCAAATCATTGAAGTCTTCAACAGTAGTAAGGCGACCCATGGTCTTTACGGTGAGTTCAGTATTTAATCCTTCTACTCTGCCAGTTGGCAGCTCTACATTTTCACGGTTAATGGCCTGTAATACATCTATAGGTGTGAGTTGCATAGAAGCCAGGCGCATGGGTTCCATCCACAAGCGCATGCTATAACGCTTTTGTCCCCAAACCTGCACACTACTTACACCGGGAATGGTTTGTAATCTTTCTTTAAAATAAATTTCTGTAATACGCGATAACTCAAGTGCATCGCGCTTGTCGCTCATTACACTGAAAAAAATGATTGGGCTGGAATCGGCATCTGCTTTTGAAACTACTGGAGGATCTACATCGGGGGGCAAATTACGAATGGCCCCAGATACTTTATCGCGCACATCGTTGGCAGCAGCTTCAAGATCAACACCAAGCTCGAACTCTACAGTAATATTGCTTCGGCCTTCACGACTCACAGAAGTTATGGTGCGAATACCGGCAATTCCGTTAACAGCTTCTTCAAGCGGCTCTGTAATTTGTGATTCAATGATATCAGCATTAGCGCCAACATAATTGGTAGATACGCTGATGGTTGGCGGATCAACACTAGGAAACTCTCGCACGCCCAGGTAATTAAAACCAATTAAACCAAAGAGTACTATTACCATAGACATTACCATGGCCAGTACTGGTCTTTGAATACTTACGGTTGATAAACTCGCCATCTCTTAGTTGTGAATCTTCAAAAACTCTAACTCAATACCATCTCTGATCTGCAACAAGCCGGTGCTTACCAGGGTGTCTCCAATTTGCAAGCCAGATACAATCTCAAGATCTGTTGCTGTTCTAATGCCCGTTTCTACCCGCACAGGAAAAGCCCTTCCATTGCGGCTAACATAAACTTTTGCTCCTTCCATTTCTTGTATGATCGCCTCAGTAGGAACAAGCACTGCATTCTGAATAGTTTCAAATATCAATTCTATACGCACAAACTGCCCTGGCAGTAAGCGCCCATCTTTATTGTCAGCTTCAGCACGAATTTTAAGTGTTCTTGTATTTTGATCAATCTGTGGTTCTACTGCATATACTTTACCCTCATAACTGGTATTATCATTTTCTACTGTAAATCGTATGTTTCTGCCCTGTGTTACACGCGCGCTGTAGCGGGCAGGTACTGAAAACTCCAGCTTGGCAGGATTGAGGCTGTAGATAGAAGCAATGATATTATTTGGAGTAATGTATGCGCCTTCACTTAATAATCTCAAGCCAATGTATCCATCAAAAGGAGCATACACTTTAGTACGTTCAATCTGTGCTTCAAATAATTTGATATCAGCCATAGCAGTATTGAGTCTGTTCAGTGCATTGTCATACTCTTCCTGGCTAATGGCTTCTTTTTCAAGTAACATTCTGTTTCTATACTCACTGTCTTGATTCAATTTGAAATTGTATTTGGCTTTATCAAGCTGTGCTTTGAGTTCTTCATCATTAATCTCAAGCAAGAGCTTTCCTTTTTTTACAAACTCACCTTCTTTAAAATAAATACCTGCCACACGGCCCGAAGCTTCGCTTCTTAATTCTGCGCTTTCATTGGCTATAACTGAACCAGTAATAATCAGTTTATTTTCAAGCTCTCTGGGCTTAAGCACAACTGCTTCAACAGGCAACTTCATGTTACGCTGACCTGCACCTGCCTGGGGCTCACTATTGTTGGAAGATTTCAATTTTGGCCAGGCCAATAAAGCAATTACTACAAGTACAATAACTACAGGAAGAATTTTCTTTATCATTTATTTGTGTGAATATCAAATTAAAACGGGGAATCTATTTGTTCGAAAACTGCTTGTGCAAACTTAGCACCTGGGGCAAAATCAATTGACGTTCATCATTATGAATTAAATAATTCGCTAATTTCTCTGCGGCTTGTCTATTCATTTGTTTACTCATAATCTGCTCCACTTGTTCTCTTGTTCTGTACGGGTCTCTCTTCAAAACCCTTTCAATCCTTAATTGTTGCGGAGCGGTAACTAAAATTACAACATCAAGCTGGCGATATGAACCTGACTCAAACAACAGAGCTGCCTCTTTGATTGTATAATCTGATTCATTATGCGCTGCAACCCATGCCTGATAATCTGCCGCCACCCTTGGATGTACAAGTGAATTCAGTAATTCAAGCTTTGTCTGATCATTAAATACATGTTCACTCAAGTACTTTGTATTCAATGAACCATCTTCACTAAATGACAAACTTCCGAATTCTTTTCTGATGGCATCTATCAATATTCCATCTGTGGTCATAATGGATTTCGCTCGGCTGTCTGCATTATAAACAGGAGCACCAAGAAGGGCAAATACTTTGCAAATCAGGCTTTTACCGGCTCCAATACCACCGGTTACACCAACCTGTAAAGATTTGCTCACGGTAAATTTATTTTGAGACTTACAGAATCGGCCTGAACTAGCCTGGCGTAAGCTGGCAGAGTACTTATTTGCGGAACTATCTTCTGCTGATTAGCTTTCACATTACGATAGTCAATCAAAGCCTGTGGAGGATTTTCGCGAAACTCATCAACTTTATCTTTTCTCAGGTTAAATCTGGCTTCAACCTCATCTGTAGCTTGCAGTGCCCTTAATCTTGTTGGCAGGTTTTGCCAGTTCAAGGTTAAAGTTAGATCTAGGTCTACAAACTCTATTACCTCAAAACTCACCTGCGCGTATTCAGGGTTTGCTTTAAGCTGACTATTGATATTTCTGGAAATGCTGATACGTTCATTAAAATCTCTATCAATATTTTTCTTTTGAATATCGAGTTGTATTGCACCTCCTAGCTCATTGATCATGTTCTGAGGCCCCACAATATTTACTTGCTCTGGTGTTATACTAATTTCACTTATCAGCTTGTGCCCCTCTTTAATATTTAATGAATCGGCATGCACAAGCAATCTCAATTTCTTCTCTACTATGCGTTCTATATGCAGATAAAGTGTATCGGTAATGATATAGTTAATTTGAAGGTCGTTTAATTGAGATGAAAAAACTCCGGGCAAAGAGCTGCCAACAATTTTTCTAACCAAATGCGGTTGCTCCAGAGTAATGGATAAGGGTGGAAGGTTAAGCCCAATGCTTCGCCTGAAGATGGCCCAACCTACACCGGTTAAATTAATGCGAACTTCTGCAGGCAAAGGTTCAACTGCAACAAAGTGCTCTTCATCAAAAGCTATTTCAACCGGTATAGATATGTTGGTGGTGTAATTTTTATTGAGGGCATTAAACAACCAAAATACAATTCCGGCAAAGAAGCATAACAGAATAGCTTTCCAGTTTCTTGTGTTAATTCTAAAAAGACCTGCTATGTTGCGTAATACACCCATTAAATACAATTACTTATTCGCTGCCTTGCTTGATTCCATTGAAACGGAGTTCTTGGTAATGCGCATGCGGGCGCCTTTTTCTATTTCAAGCATAAAGGTATCTTCTTCAACTTCTGCTATTCTTCCGTGAATACCTCCAATGGTAACTACGGTGTCACCCTTCTTTACTTCATTCACAAATTTTGCTTGTTCTTTCTGCTTTTTCTGTTGTGGCCTGATCATGAAAAAGTAGAATACGGCAATGATGGCCGCGAAAAATAATAATTGTGGAATTGCTCCGCCTTGCTGCGCTTGCAGTAAAATGTTTGCTGTCATGTTTCTTAAGTTTTGGTTAGCAAATTACTTCAATAAAATGAATTAGCAGAAGTAATTGGCTTAGGGTATTAGAAATAAAAATCCCGCTCATTAATTACTAATAAGCGGGAGGAAAATATTATCGCTTGAGTTACTTTCTTAGCGGGCCATCTGCTGGCTTCACCTGGTCTGCAGGTGTTACCATGGCCTTAATTCTTAACACAGTTTGCTTGGGCCAGGTGTTAGCTGTAACAGTAACTGTTCTGTTGTTAATATTGGGTTTTCCCTGGCTGTCGAATTTAGCTTTTACGAAGCCGGTACCTCCAACAGGAATCGGATCTTTAGACCAATCAGGCGCAGTACAACCGCAAGAAGCCTGCACACCCTGAATAATCAAAGGGGCATCACCTGTGTTAGTAAATGTAAAGGTATGTTCAACAACATCACCTTCATTAATTGTTCCGAAGTCATGCTCAAGTTTGGGGAATTGGAAAGCAGGTAAAGGACCTTCAGGTTTTGTCTCAGCCTGGCTGGCAGCTGGCGTTGGATTTACCGGGTTAGCTGCACGGTTTGTTTCTAACTCTGCCAAACGACCTTCCAACTGCGCAATGCGTTTCTCTGCCTCACGATCGCGGCAGGCAGCTAATGCGGCCACTGCTGCTAATACAATCACAAATAATTTTAACGTTCTGCTCATAATCTTAAAATTTTACTTTTTTCCTCTGATCTGTTCAATTAATTCATCAACATCGCCCAGTAAACGCTCTGCCTTTTCCTTTGCATCGCTTACTACGCGTTCACCTTGCGATTTTGCTTCCGTAAAGGTACTGTTCTTGTCCGAAACCAAATCATCTAAGAGGTCTTCCAGTGATTTACGGTATTTATCCAGTTTAAATGACAATTTATCGCGTGTATTTGATCCCTTGTCGGGCGCATATAAAATGCCTAGTACAGCTCCGGTGGCTGCACCAATTAAAAATGCCATGAAAGTGTTTCCACTCTTTTTACCCATAGTATTGTTATTTATTATCTATTAAACCCCTACCGCTTTTCTTAAGATTCCCGCTTTGCTGCATTTTTTTTGTGATTACATCTAAAATGCCATTAACGAACTGCCGGCTCTTATCGGTACTGTATTTTTTTGAGAGCTCAATATATTCATTAATTGTCACTTTTACAGGGATATTGGGGAAATTCAGCACCTCTGCCAGGGCCAGTTCAAGTATCACCCTATCAGTTAGAGGCAACCTGTCAACTTCCCAATTCCTGGTGTTTTTGGCAATGAGATCTTTGTATTGTTCATCAAGGTTTACAGCCGCAACAAACAAATCAGCAAAGAATTGTTTATCCTCTTCCCAATTAGGAGAAAGTGTTTGCAATTGAATGCTCTTATTTTCTCCTGGTTTATATGATTTAAGTGTTTTATCTACCAGACTTTTTACAATGTCGCGGTTTTCTGCCCAGTAAAGATCTTTTGATTCGAAATAATCGAAGATGGGACCCTTGCTTAAAACTATCTTTCTTGAAATATGGATCAGGATGTTAAGCTCATCGCTTTCATCAGGGCTTCTTTTATCTAAAAAGGCCAGGTAGGTATCATTATTTTTTACCAGATCTCTGAACCAAATCCTTACCTCAGTAAAGTTTGTTTCCCATTTACTGAATTTAAGCATTGCTTGTTTCAAGGCATCATCTTTCTTTAATACAGTGATGCGATGACTTTTTACAAAATTACCGTGGTCAAGTTTTTTATCCGCTTTGGCGGCATCGGCAAAGGCAATGAGTAAGGCAAGGGCTTCAATATAATCAGCATAGATATCCTCTACCTCTTTTAGAATTTGCTTCTTTAAAAACTTGAAATCTTTTTCAACCTGGGTGTAATAGAATTTTCTTTCGGCTATTAAGAGTTCCTTCATTTTATCATTCGGAAACTCTGCAGTATCTAGGTTGCTGAATTTTTTCTTGAAAAGGCTAATGGCTTGTTTTTTGTCTTTGTCGAGCTGCTTTTTGTCCTGAGGCTCCATGGAGTTAAGGTCGGGCAGGTAAGCTTCTTCAATGCGTTCTATGCATCTTTGGAAATTGGCTTCTTTGCATTGTTCAAATGCATATAAGGCTTGCATAGCCTTAATTCTTAATGTTCTGCGATTAAGCATTTCTCAAAGAACGATAAATATGTTTACAGCTCAAACAAAAAAACTAAGCCGAAGTTATCGGCTTAGTTTTATGCGGCCCACCTGGCTGATACGCTGCTCAGCTATTTTTATGGCGGCCTCCTGGCTTGAGATTTTCTCTTCAGTTGCCAGGTTTAAAATATTCAAACAGGTATCGTAAATCTTTTCTGCCTGCAGGTAGGCGCGATCTCTGTTGTAATTTCCCAAGTACTCGTTATATACGTTAATTAATCCTCCAGCATTGATGAGGAAATCAGGGGCGTAGGTAATGGCCCTGTCAACCAACATATAGCCATGTTTCACTTCATCTTTCAACTGGTTGTTGGCCGCACCGGCAACTATGCTGCAGCGCAGTTTGGGTATAGTGTCATCATTCAACGTTGCACCTAAAGCACAAGGGGCATAGATATCCATATCCAGCTCAAACAACTCATCCTGACTTACTACAGTTACTTTGTGTTTATCAGTTACTGCTTTGATTTTATCTTCGAATATATCATTGATAAAAACTTTAGCTCCTTCTTTTATCAGGTGGTCGACCAGGTACTTACCCACCTGTCCAACACCTTGTACGGCAATTTTCTTTCCGTTGAGGCTATCGCTGCCATATACTTTTTTTGCTGTAGCCTTTATGCCCAGGTAAGTACCATAAGCTGTAACGGGCGAGGGGTCTCCACCACCACCCATTAGCTCAGGCAAACCTGTAACATGCTTGGTTTCCATGGCTATGTATTCCATGTCGGCCGTTTTCATGTTTACATCTTCGGCAGTTATATACTTGCCTCCCAGGCTTTGTACAAATTTCCCGAAGCGTCTTAAGAAAGCTTCTGTTTTCATGGTTCTGGCATCGCCAATAATTACGGCTTTACCACCACCTAAATTCAAACCACTGATGGCGGCTTTGTATGTCATGCCACGAGAAAGGCGCAACACATCTTCTACTGCCTCGGCCTCAGTGTTGTAATGCCACATGCGTGTGCCGCCTAATGCAGGACCCAACACGGTATTGTGAATACCGATAATTGCCTTTAAACCGGTAGCTTCATCAGAGCAGAAAACTACCTGTTCGTGACCCATTGAAGAGAGCTTGCCAAACAAGGTACCCTCTTCTTGTTTTTTCAATTCTTTTACTTCCATCGGCTGATATGAATTTTATCCTACTTTTGCCCTCACCTGAGCATTAATTTGAACCTTGAGGACGCGACAAAACTATCCTTTTTACTTTAAAAATCAACCATTTAAAACGTTTGCATAGCGCTTCTGCTTAAACCAGAGATTTTATTTTGCGTTTGTACTATTTTACCAATGAAGGAACTACGATATCTTAATAAGTACCTAATAAAATATAAGTGGCATCTTATACTGGGGCTGCTATTTGTTATTATCTCCAACATTTTCCAGATAATACCGGCCCAAATGGTGCGGCATGCCATTGACCTGGGGGTAGATAACGTGCGTTTGTACCACGTTTTTGGCGGGCTTGAACTTCAGGGTAATTTCTACGCCATCTTTGCCAAAAGCATTCTGATTTGTGCCGGCATTATTTTGCTGATGGCGCTGCTAAGAGGATTCTTTCTTTACCTGGTAAGGCAAACCATTATTGTAATGTCAAGACTGATAGAGTTTGATTTGAAGAACGAAATATTTGCGCATTACCAAACGCTGCCACTCTCCTTTTACAGAAGAAATAATACGGGTGATTTAATGAACCGAATTTCTGAAGATGTTAGCCGAGTGCGCATGTACCTGGGGCCGGTAATCATGTATGGTCTTAACCTGATTACACTCTTCGTGATATTGATTCCCATTATGTATCACATAAGCCCCACGCTTACTTATTATTCTTTGTTGCCAATGCCTTTGCTGGCATTCAGCATCTATTTTGTGAATAACATTATTGAAAGAAGAAGTGAGGCAATTCAAAAAGCACAGTCTGGTTTGTCAACTTTTGTACAGGAAGCTTTTTCGGGTATCAGGGTAATTAAATCTTTTACACGCGAAGCTGACTCATCAAGTCGCTTTCTGGAAGAAAGTAATGATTACAAAAACAAATCATTAAAACTCACTAAAGTACAATCGCTATTCTTTCCGCTAATTATGGGGCTTATAGGTTTAAGTACCATTCTGGTAGTGTATGCCGGCAGCACAGAAGTAATTAAAGGTACGCTGGGCTTTGGCAATATTGCCGAGTTTATCATTTACGTTAACCTGCTTACCTGGCCGGTAACTTCATTGGGCTGGACAAGCAGTATTGTTATCAGAGCAGAAGCTTCTCAAAAAAGATTAAACGAATTTCTGAAAACGAATACTGATATCGTTTCAGAAAAAAACATGGAGCAAGAACTTATAGGTAAGATTGAATTCAAAAATGTTTCCTTTGTTTACCCTGATACAGGCATTCAGGCATTGAAAGAGATTTCCTTCCATGTTAATCCGGGTGAATCACTTGCTATTATCGGCACCACTGGTTCAGGTAAAAGTACAATTGCCAATATTATTTCAAGGCTGTACGATGTAAGTGCAGGCGAAGTATTGATTGATGAAACGCCAATCAAAGATTACAACGTGAACAGCCTGCGAAGACAGATAGGTTATGTGCCTCAGGATGTTTTTCTCTTTAGCGATTCCATATACAACAACATTGCCTTTGGCGCTGATGATGCGCAAGAAGAAAATATTTTTAAAGCCGCTAAAGATGCTGATGTTTATGATAACATCATTTCTTTTCCAGAAGGTTTTAATACTAAATTAGGTGAGCGCGGCATTACCCTTTCTGGTGGGCAAAAGCAAAGAGTTTCTATTGCCAGGGCAATTGCACGTAATCCAAAGATTTTAATGCTTGATGATGCCCTATCTGCAGTTGACACCAACACAGAAAACAATATTCTAAACAGCATGAAAGAGGTAATGCAAGGTAAGACCACTATCATTATCTCACACAGGGTTTCATCTGCAAAATTGGCTAACAAAATTATTGTGCTGGAAGATGGCGAAATAAAAGAAGAGGGCACACATGATGCCCTCCTCGAAAAAAATGGTTTATACCGCGAGCTCTTTGACAAGCAAATGCTTGCAGAAGAAACCGTAGATTAAAAGTTATACCGCACACCAATTGCCCCAAATGACCATGGTGTTAAGGGCCTGGCAATAATTTCCATCATAAGACTTGCTTCTGCAAAAACAGAAACCGGGGCATCTTGAAATAAGTATTCCAATCCCAAAATTGCTTCTGGGCCAATGGAAATATTATTAACGTTGCTTCTGACAATCGGTCCGTTTTGTGTTTCGCGATATGTGTAGTCAATATTTGCAAGGCGCATTGCTCCGCCAAAACCATAATACCAATCAAATTTTCCTTCAATGCCAGTAACCAAATCTTTGTGCTTCAGGAATCGCCCTTGCAATACAACTGTGCTGTTAACCGTGTGACCAACATAAAAGAAATCTTTGTACCTGGAGAATAAGCCGAATGAATTTCTGTAATAACCTCCCCACCAGCCGGCAGATGTTGAGCCTAATGCAAATTCAAGTGCGGTGCCATCTTTGCCATACATTTTATAAGTAATACTGGTAGGATCACCCAGGCGCACACCAATACCATTTTTATACTGTTGCGCCTCTGCAGCAATTGCCAAAAATAAAACCAAGGAAAAAACTAAAATCACTTTTCTATTCATATGTAATTGTTAATTGTTATTAAAAAATGTAGCGAATACCAATACCTCCTTGTGGCCTTATCCAGCCTGGATCAATCACCGTATCGTAATACAATTGAATTTCCATAAAAGCTGAAATGGGCATGTCAAAATAAGCGTATTCAAACCCGAGACTTAATACGGGACCACTCGTATTACGGTTAACATCAAGCGAACGAAACTGATTCACTAAAGTTGCATCTGTAATAACATAGTTGTATGTGAGGCCTGTAAATCGCCATTGCCAACCAATACCTGAATAAATTCTTAATCCATTTGCAATTGCACTTGCGTCAATGCTGTACAATACCTTGAATTCTGTAAATAAGTCGGCTCTTGATTCATGACTCAGATAACTTAATTCCTCATTATCATCTACAGTAATTAAATCTGTATACTCATCGAATTTACCTCTGTAATAACGTGTATACAAAGTGCTGGCCGAACGGCCGAAATCAAGAACAAAGGCAATGTTTTCATTAGGGTAAAACTTATAAGTTAGAGCAGCAGGATCTCCAAGCTTTACTCCAATTCCGTGTAAAGGGTATTCGCTTGAAAAGTTTATTGGACACTTAAGCCCCTTTCTGTTACTATAAGCACTTATATAAGTGCTATACCTGTATTTGGTAAGCCAGCTTTTCTGTTGTGCCAATGCGGGGGTTGACAAAACAAAGAGCAGAAGTAAGGTTTGTAGGTACTTTTTCAGAAACATTAACAACAAATATAGTTTTTTTACTTTGTTGCAATAAAAGGGCAGCTAAAGTGACTTAAATTTAGTTCAGGCTCATACAAGAACTTTATACTGCATGCGATGTAACTGAGCATAATTACCGTTAAGCTCCAGTAATTCATCATGCTTGCCCGATTCTTTGATTTCGCCTTTCTCAAGTACAACAATCTTATCTGCCTTTTTTATTGTTGACAGCCGGTGAGCAATTACAATAGAAGTTCTGTTCACCATCATTTTGGCTATGGCCTGTTGTATGAGCTCCTCTGTTTCAGTATCTACCGAAGAGGTTGCCTCATCCAGTACCAGAATTTTTGGATCGTACACCATGGCCCTGATGAATGAAAGCAGTTGTCTTTGCCCTACTGAGAGCGTGCTTCCCCGCTCCATCACATTATAGTCTAAACCGCCTGGCAATCGTTCGATAAATTTTCTGGCGCCAACCAGATCGGCCGCTCGCCAAATCATTTCATCAGTTACTGCCGGATTATTTAACGTGATATTATTTCTAATGGTATCTGAGAACAAGAAAACATCTTGCAGCACTACACCTATTTTTTGCCGCAGGGCTCTTAACTCAAATTCCTGAATTTCTACTCCGTCAATTTTGATGCTGCCCCGGTTAATTTCATAAAACCTATTAAGCAGGTTGATGATGGAGGATTTACCTGCACCTGTAGCCCCCACCAATGCTACAGTTTCTCCCGGCTTAATGTGCAGATTGATGTCTCTTAATACATACTCCTGATCATTGTAGGCAAACCAAACGTGTTCGAACTGCACTTCTCCTTTTACACTTTCTGGTTTGTGGCTGCCGTTGTTTTGAATGTGCTCATCGGCATCTAATAAATTCATAATGCGAGAGGAACTTACAATACCCATTTGCAAAGTGTTGTAGCGGTCGGCAATCATGCGTATAGGTCTGAAAAACATTTGAATGTACATGATGAAAGCCGTGATCTTGCCAATAGTTATGCCCGACTCTGGCGTGATAGCTCCTCTTGCACCATACCAAATCAACAAGCCAATACCGGCTGCTGCAATAATTTCTGCAACAGGAAAATAAACTGAGTAATACAGCACCGACTTCAGGTGTGCATGCCTGTGCTCACGATTAATGGCTTTGAACTTCTCAAATTCTCTTTTCTCACTACCAAAAATCTGCACGATGTTCATGCCTGTGATATGCTCTTGTACAAATGAATTCAGATTGGCAACAGCATTGCGCACATCGTTAAAGGCTACTTTGATTTTTTCTTTGAATACATAAGTGCTTAGCAACATCAAGGGCAGTGTAGACAAACTTATGAGTGACAGGCGCCAATCCTGGTAAAACATAAATCCCAGGATAAATACAATCTGTAATAAATCTCCGGCCATAGCTGCAAGGCCTTCACTGAATACATCTGCCAAAGTTTCAACATCAGAAATTGTTCTTGTTACTAAACGACCTATTGGTGTACGATCAAAGAATTTCAAACGCAAAGTGAGCAGATGATCATACAGTTTTGTCCTGATATCTCTGATTACATATTGACCCAACCATCCGGATAAATAAGTATGTACATACTGCATCAAAGACTGTACAAACAATAAAGAGATCAACAAAACAATGATCAAAAACATGCCCATGTAATTGCCAAAGGCCACATGATGATCTAAAGTATATTGAATAAGTACCGGGCGTAGCGGAGACATAATACCCAGTAGTATGGTTAACACTACTATAAAATAGAATCTTCCTTTATAAGGCTTCAAAAATCTCAATAACCTTCTGAGTACTTTGAAGTCAATAATATTTCCGCTGCTGATTGTCTCCTTATCCAATGAATGTATTGCTGTTGTGTATGACTATTTAATAAAGATTGAAGCCGGATATTTTACTGAAGTAAGATATAAACCATGTGCCGCCACATTTGCCCCGGCCTTTTTTCTGTCTTTGCTGTTAACAATTGCTTTAAAATCCTTCAAAGTTAAACGGCCTTCGCCAACTTCAAGTAGTGTTCCAACAATTGCCCGCACCATGCCTCTTAAAAACCTGTTGGCACTAATGTTGAAAAGCAACATGTTTCCTTTTTGAACCCACTCAGCTTTATGTACGGTGCAGTTAAAATGGTTAACATCTGTTTTTACCTTACTGAAACACTGGAAATCATGGGTACCGCATAATAACGCAGCGGCCTTATTCATGGTTTGCACATTGAGTGGTTTAAAGTAATGAAGTGCATATTCAGTGATAAACGGGTTTTTATGGGTAGTAATTCTGTATTGATAACTACGCATGGTGGCCGAGTACCTGGCACTGGCATTTGGCTTTACTTTTCTGATACTTCCTATTACAATATCATGGGGTAACATCGTGTTCAGGCGCCAGGTCAGTTGTGTTTCATCAATTTGTTTATTGATGTCTGCATGAAAAAACTGCTGTTCGCAATGAACACCTGTATCTGTTCTGCCGCTGCCAACAATTTTAATTTCTTCTCTTAGCAACTTGCTCAATGCCTCTTCAACCAGGGTTTGTATACCAATACCGTTCGACTGTGTTTGCCAGCCGTTATAGTTTTTGCCTTTGTAACTTATTTCGAAAAAATACCTCATTTTCAGTTGACAGTTGACAAATGTACAATTGACAATGTCAACTGCTCTTTGTCAATTGTCAACTAGTTCATAAATAATCGCTGCTCCTTGCCCTACACCTATGCACATGGTAGCTAAGCCATACTTTACTTTCCTCTTTTTCATTTCATGAATGAGGGTAGCGCTAATGCGTGTACCGCTGCAGCCTAATGGATGACCTAAAGCAATTGCGCCTCCGTTTACATTTACTATGGCAGGATCAAGTTCAAGTTCCTGTATGCAGGCTATTGACTGCGATGCAAAAGCTTCGTTCAACTCTACCAATCCAATATCACTTACTTTCAACCCGGCCCTTTGTAAAGCTCTCTTTGTTGCAGGTACCGGACCAACTCCCATCACTGCCGGTTCAACTCCGGCAATAGCCATAGCCTTAACCATTGCCATAGGCTGAAGATTAAATTGCTTCAGGGTATTTTCATTCACAATCAAGGCTGCAGCAGCCCCATCATTTATACCAGATGCATTACCAGCCGTTACGCTTCCATCTTTTTTGAATGCAGGTTGCAGTTTGGCTAACTGCTCCAAGCTTGTGCTGCG
>DAOLDI010000012.1:0-15572 GCA_035327445.1 Cyclobacteriaceae bacterium
AAACCAACATCATGATTATCAGCGTGAAAGCTACAATGGAAGTAATAACTAATGTGGACATTTAACTCTGTTTTGTTGGGTTACAAATATATTGAGTACTTCTTAATTGGCACAGATTTAAGCACTTTTTATGTATCTGGTAAACAAGGCAACCTCCTTTTTGTTGGGCCCAGGCTAAGCGAATTCTACCGCTGCAAATAAGCTCTTTTCATGCTCCTGATGTTCAGGAAAAAGTACAGGGCTCAGATTTTTCTTTTGGGTCCATTCGTGCAGTTTGCTCAGGCTCACCTTGCCCTTTACATAATGCTTACCTTTAGCAGCATAGCCCTGATGTAATTGCTCAAAATCAGAAAGCTCAACAGGGATGCTTTGCGCATCACTTAATAAAATGGAGTTAAGTCCGCTGCTGCTCAACCTTAGCGCTGCTGTTTGTACATGTTTGCGGTATTCATATTGATAACCATAGGAAAGCGCGGAGATATCTGAAAGTACTGCCGAGGCTGTGGGCCTGCTGCCTGCACCTTTGCCCACAAACAATTGCTTTTCTGCAAAGGCACCTTTTACGCTCACTGCATTGTATTCATACCGCACCGGAAACAACTCGTGCTTTGCATCAACAAACTGTGGGGCCACCAAGGCCTGAATTTCATTTCCATGTTTAATGGCCCTGGCCAAAAGTTTAATGCTATAGCCATTTGCCCGCGCATAATCGAAATGACTTTTGTTGAGCCGTTCGATGCCAAAACAGGGAATATTTTCGGGCCGCACAAATAAACCAAACGCATGCGCAATCAGAATGCTGAGTTTGTAGCGTGCATCAAAGCCTTTTACATCAAGACTTGGGTCTGATTCTGCAAAGCCTAATCGTTGTGCCTCTGCAAGTGCGATATCATAATCCAGACCTTCATCAAAAATTTTGGTAAGGATGTAATTGGTAGAGCCATTGAAAATGCCCTGAATGCTTTGCAGCAAATCATTATCATAATATTCCTCAAGATTTCTAATGATAGGTATGCTGGCACACACCGCGCCTTCATACAAGACAGGTGTTTTGTATTGCTGTTGCAACTGATAAATCTCTTCCAGGTTTTCGGCCAGCATTTTTTTGTTGGCAGTAACCACTGCCTTGCCGCGCCTTAGCGCTTCCTTTAAAATTTCAAATGCAGCTTCGGCATCATCAATCAGTTCAACCACTACGTTAATGCTTTCATCATCCAGAATATCATACTTGTTGAAAGTAAATAGCGAAGTATCTGCATTTCTTTTTTTATTGGGATGCTTAACACATACCTTTTTGATGTTAGCTTTTATGCCTTCAGTGTGTTGGAGAACATCATACAAGCCTTGACCTACACAACCAAAGCCAAATACACCAAGTGTTAAATTCTTTCTCATGTCAGTTGCTTGTTTGAAAAGTTTGTTGTTTAATTTTTTCGAAAGCCTTTTGTAAATCGGCAATCAGGTCTTCTGCTTCTTCAATGCCACAGGATAATCTTATCAGCGAATCGCTGATGCCTGATTGCAAGCGCTTTTCCCTGGGTACAGATTTGTGCGTCATCTGCGAAGGCAGGCACAAGAGACTTTTTACTCCACCGAGACTTTCAGCCAGTTTGAAGTATTGCGTTGAGCTTACAAACCTGGTGGCAGCCTCTTCAGTATCTTCTTTCAGTCGGAAGGAAACAATGCCACCGTACAAATTATTTTGCTGTGTTTTGGCGATTGCATGATTTTTATGAGCAGGCAAGCCAGGATAAAACACTTCAGCAATTTCTGTTCGGGTCTGCAAGAATTTTGCAATCTCCATTGCTGTTTTGTTTTGCTGTTCAACACGCAGCTTAACGGTTTCAATGCCGCGGATGAGCAGCCAGCAATCCTGTGGACCAAGAATGCCGCCTGATGCATTTTGAATAAATTTGATTTGCTCTGATAGTTTTTCGGTTTTTGTTACTACAAGTCCTGCCACCAAGTCAGAATGTCCGCCCAGGTATTTAGTACCGCTGTGAATCACAATGTCTGCGCCTAAAGCAAGAGGCTTTTGTGCGATAGGAGAAGCAAAAGTATTATCCACCACAAGCAATGCCTGGTGCAGGTGTGCAATGGCAGCAATTTTTCTGATGTCAGAAATTTTTAAAGTGGGATTGGTGGGCGATTCAATCCAGATGAATTTGGTTTTGTCATTGATGTGCTGCTGAATGTTTTCCGCATCGGTGGTATCCACATAATGAATTTTGATTCCGAATTTTTCATACACATGTGTGAATAATCTGTAAGCTCCGCCATAGATGTCATCAACAGCAATGATTTCATCTCCGCTCGAAAGCAGTTTCAAGACTGCATCAATAGCGGCAAGTCCGGTGGCAAAGGCAAAGCCTGCATTACCTTCCTCTAATTCAGCAACAATTTTTTCAAGCGCTGAACGTGTGGGGTTGTTAGACCGGCCATAATCATAGCCTTTGTTAACACCGGGTGCTTGTTGCACATAGGTGGCGGTTTGATAGATGGGTACTGAGATAGAACCGGTAAGTTCATCAACAGGTACCGAGTGAATGATTTGAGTTGTTGTGCTCATGGTAAATGATGTTTTTGTTAAACAATAATTTTTTATCACTTACCAGGAAAGCACTGCCGGAAAGGGCTCAGTTGATGTTGCAAATATGCAGACATAAAAAAAGCTCTTCCGACAAGTCAGAAGAGCTCTGTATATTTTAAGTAAATATTTTCAAGCGAATTCCTAACTCATCTTCCTCTGACTGTAACGTCAGAGATGGATTTGGCACCTTACCGCTGACGTTTCAGTCAGTGGCAGGTTGTCAAGGCTTCACAGGGCCATTTCCCTCAGCCTTTCTTGATAAGAGATTTTCAAAGAACTGCGCCAAAGATAAGGGAAGAACTTACATACAGTCCAAATTTTTCTTCAGATTTTTTCTCTTGCCATGTCAGCAATGAAAGAAATGAACGGAATAAACAAATGTTAGGTTAAGCAAGTAGCAGACATATGTATTTCTCTAACTGCCTGAATAGCAGTTCCTACACGTATCTATCTATAAATGTTGCAGCATTTTAAAAGTGTCATGATAATACCTCTAAAAAATGAAATTGATATCCACCATTGCTAAAATATTTTACGCACTCATACTCATCAATACACCGGCTTTACTGAGTGCGCAGGAAGATTATGCGACACTCAGGAAGCGGATGGTGGATGAACAATTTAAAGGGAGAGGTATTAAAAATCCGCAGGTACTGGCGGCTATGATGAAAGTGGAGCGGCATCTGTTTGTGCCCTCGGACATTGCTTACCGGGCCTATGTAGATGGCGCCCAACCCATTGGTTACGGACAAACCATTTCACAGCCTTACATCGTTGCTTTTATGACTGAAGCTTTGGCTCCGCAGGCGGATTACAAAGTGCTGGAGATTGGTACAGGCTCTGGTTACCAGGCGGCTATTATTGGAGAAATATGCAAAGAGGTTTACACCATTGAAATCGTGCCCGAACTCGCAGAAAGTTCCACAAAACTTTTAGCCGAACTGAAATACAAAAACATTTTTGTCAAACAAGGCGATGGCTACCTGGGCTGGGAAGAGCATGCACCATTTGATGTGATAATCGTAACCTGTTCGCCCAGTCATGTGCCTGAACCTTTACAAGCGCAATTGAAAGAAGGCGGAAGAATGATGATACCTGTGGGCAGTCGCACCACACAGGAATTAATTTTGCTCACCAAGAAAGATGGTAAACTCAGGCGCTCTTCACGCTTACCGGTAATTTTTGTTCCGATGAAGGATGCAGAGGACAAGCGTTACGACTGAAAAATCAAACGTACTTCTTCATCAACTGTATCTGGCCTAAATGATACAAATCATGATGGATGATGCCCTGCAGCATGGTGTAAAACTTAAACTCCCTGTTTGGCACTTTTTCGTTTAATCTTTCATCAGGTGTTGCTTCAAGGGCTTGTATCAGTTCTTGCTGACTTTGTGCTAACTGTTTCAGCGCTTCGCTCCAGTTTTTTACTTTAGGAAAATTCTGCTCATCAGAAAGTTCAAAGCTGGCATTGCCCTTAAGTTTTTCGGTAACATAATTTCTCCAGGCAGTCATGTGTGCCACCAGTTCAATAATGCTGTGAGAGTCACCTACTTTTTTTTGCGCATCCTTTGCATCAATACCTGCAAGAGTTTCCATTACAGCAGGTCCGTGCCAGGCATTCTTTTCATAAGTATGCTTGAGTGTGTTGATGATTTTTCTGATTTGCGACATTTGATTTTACAAAGAAGTATGTTGAAGTAAATGGTCTGTGCAGACACAGACCATTGAAAAGAAAAATAATTTAAGTCAACATACCTCCATCCACTTGCAGCACTTGTCCGCTGATGTAGGCCGACATATCCGAAGCGAGGAACACGCAGGCATCAGCTACATCTTCTGGTCTACCGCCACGCTTGAGTGGAATGGCATCTCTCCAGCCTTGCACGGTTTTCTCGTCCAGCTTGCCGGTCATTTCGGTTTCAATAAAACCTGGAGCAATGGCATTCGAGCGAATGCCTCTTGAACCTAATTCTAAAGCAACAGATTTGGTGAAGCCGATGATACCCGCTTTTGATGCTGCATAGTTCGACTGACCCGCATTGCCTTTGATGCCCACTACCGAAGTCATGTTAATGATAGAGCCACTCTTTTGTTTCATCATGGGGTTGGGGGCAGCCTTCACTGTATTGAAGCACGATTTTAAATTCACATTCATCACTTTATCCCAGGCTTCTTCATTCAAGCGCAACAAGAGATTGTCCATGGTGATGCCCGCATTGTTCACGAGAATATCCAGCGAACCGAAATCGGCAACCACATCATTAATCAGTTTATCGGCCTGTGCAAAATCTGAAGCATCAGAGCGATAGCCCTTGGCTTTTACACCTTTGGCGGCAAGCTCAGCTTCAAGCGCCTGACCTTGTTCTACACTGGAGAGATAAGTAAAGGCCACGTTGGCGCCCTGCTCTGCAAAACGTATGGCAATGGCACGACCGATTCCTTTGGATGCCCCGGTAACGAGGGCTGTTTTGTTTTGAAGAAGTTTCATGTAAATAATGTGTTGATGTGTTTAAGTGTTGATGTGTTAATGTTTCGTCTTTTAGTGAATCCATTAAATCGCAAAAGCGAGTCAGCAAATTGCCCAATTTTACTTGAATTTGCCAATTTTTATCTGATTTCCGGGTTTTGATTGCGCCTTTTGGCCCTTATCTTTGGCGCCACAACTAATCAGGACTTTAACTATGTCAAAATTTGATTTAATCGTTATCGGGGCCGGCCCCGGAGGATATGTAGCCGCCATTCGCGCATCGCAGTTAGGAATGAAAGTAGCTGTAGTTGAAAAAGCCGAACTCGGTGGTGTGTGTCTGAACTGGGGATGTATCCCAACAAAAGCTTTATTAAAGAGCGCCAATGTTTTTGAATATATCAAGCATGCTAAAGATTATGGTATTGATGTAAAAGATGCCAAGGCCGATTTTGCCGGCATGGTAAAGCGCAGCAGGGAAGTAGCCAACGGCATGAGTAAGGGCATTCAATTTCTCTTCAAGAAAAATAAGATTGAACACATTGCAGGCTTTGGTAAATTAAAGAAAGGCGGCAAAGTTGAAGTAACAGATGATAAAGGCAAGAAAACAGATTACGAAGCCAAACATATTATTGTAGCCACAGGCGCGCGTTCACGTGAATTGCCAAGTATGAAAATTGATGGTGAGAAAATCATTGGCTACCGTGAAGCTATGGTGCTGCCTAAGCAACCCAAGAAAATGGTAGTGGTAGGTTCAGGAGCCATCGGTTCTGAGTTTGCCTACTTTTACAATGCCATTGGCACAGAAGTTATTTTAGTGGAGTTCATGCCACGCATTGTTCCTGTTGAAGACGAAGAAGTTTCAAAAGCTTTGGAAAAATCTTTCAAGAAAGCCGGCATGACAGTGCTTACTTCATCAGAAGTAACCAAGGTAGATACCAAAGGAAAGGGTTGTAAAGTAAGCATCAAAACTCCGCAAGGTGAGCAGCAGGTAGATTGTGACATAGTTTTATCAGCAGTGGGAGTTAGCACCAACCTCGAACAAATTGGTTTGGAAGATATTGGTGTTAAAACCGACAAAGGCAAAATCATGGTAGATGATTTCTATAAAACCAATGTAAACGGTGTGTATGCCATTGGCGATGTGGTGAAAGGTCCTGCCCTGGCGCATGTGGCTTCTGCAGAAGGAATTATTTGTGTAGAAAAAATTGCTGGTCACAATCCCGAACCACTCGATTACAACAACATTCCTGGTTGTACATATTGCAGCCCTGAAATTGCTTCAGTGGGTTATACAGAAGAAGCCGCAAGGAAGGCAGGTTACCAGGTTAAAGTGGGTAAGTTTCCATTCACGGCATCAGGCAAAGCCAAAGCAGCCGGTGCGCCCGATGGTTTCGTAAAAGTGATTTTCGATGCCAAATATGGTGAGTGGTTAGGCGCACACATGATTGGCGCCAATGTAACTGAAATGATTGCTGAGGTTGTTGCAGCACGTAAGCTCGAAACAACAGGTCATGAAATCATCAAGACAGTGCATCCACACCCTACTATGAGTGAGGCGGTGATGGAAGCAGCAGCTGCCGCTTATGGTGAAGTGATACATTTATAAAGCAATTAGTACCAGTAAGATTTAGTTTAAGCCCCGCAAGGGGCTTTTTTTAATTTAATTGATTTGAAAATGATTTGCCTGCGGATGCAATTTTTTCAGGTATTAGCTGTTTATATCTTTGTATGATGCAAAGCGCCAGATTCTCAATATGTCTAGTTCTGTTGTTTTTCTCTGTAGCCTCATTTGCGCAGAAGAAGAAATCGCAACAACAGCAAACTGCAACGCAGCCCAGCTCTATTGATGCATACGCCCCACAACAGAATTATACACCCGTTCAAAAGAAAGCAAAATCGAATCAAAAAATAAAGTATGATTCGCGCGAAGATTTTTACAAGCGCATGGAGCTGGTGGCAAAGCAAAGACGTTATGCTGAGCGTCAAATGTTAAAGCCTCAATATTCAGACCCTTCTTATTTCGGTCACAAAAAGAAACCCAAAAGAAGACCACCAGGTAAAATCAAGTATTGCAAAGAGTGCGGCATAAGGCATTAAAGAAATTATTTATTGCCTTGCATTCGTTTGCAAAATAGAATTGAAAAATTACAACTTGACATACGCAACATTAGCATTAAATTGCTTGGGTGAAAAACCTTTCAAGTTACATTGAGCAAACCAACCTGAATCCGCAGGTAACCATAGATCAAATTGATCAATTGGTTGCAGAAGCCAAAGCACATCAGTTTTTTGGAATTTGCGTACCCCCCTTTTGGGTAAAAAGAGCAAAAAGAGAAATCGCTCAGGATAAAATTACTTTGGTTACAGTAGCAGGTTTTCCGTTGGGTTATAACATGACCGAAACCAAACTGGATGAAATTCAAAGAGCCATTGATAATGGTGCAGATGAAGTAGATATTGTTTGGAACATATCATCATTCAAAACAAATTTTCCCTGGACTAAAATTGATATTGCCCGCTGTTGCAAACTTGCGCACGACAATGAAAAAATTTTAAAAGTAATTATTGAAACAGCATACCTCAGCGATGATGAAATTGTTGAAGCATGTAAAATGTGTGCAGATGCTGGAGCCGATTTTGTAAAAACATCAACAGGCTTTGCTCCAGCAGGTGCTAAGGTTGAGCATATCAAATTAATGCGCAAAACATTACCTGCTCATGTAGGCATTAAAGCATCAGGAGGAATAAAAAATTATGAGCAGGCACTAAGCATGATTGAAGCTGGTGCCGGCAGAATAGGCACGTCATCGGGCATACAAATCGTTAATCATAACAAGTAATCAATGAATACTATTTTATCAAATATTTTTCCTGAGGCATCAGGTATTCCTCAGCAATACAACCCTGCTTACATTGAACAACGTGAATACCTGATCAACGGAGAGCTAAAGCAATGGACAGGCGTGCTCAACCAGGTGCAGAGTCCTGTTTTTATTAAAGCAGGCAATAACTACAAACAGCAGGTAATTGGCGCAACTCCATTACTTACTGCACATGAAGCCTTGCAGGCACTTGATGCTGCGGTGAATGCATATAATCTGGGTCATGGTGAATGGCCCACCATGTCGGTAGCTGATAGAATAGCACACATAGAAAAATTTTTGGCCATGATGCGCGAGACGCGCGAAGAAGTGGTGAAACTGCTGATGCTGGAAATAGGTAAAACATTGAAAGATGCTGAGAAAGAATTTGACCGCACTTGCGATTATATAGTAGACACCATAAAAGCTATTAAAGAGCTTGACCGCAATTCTGCCAAGTTGGTAGAAGAGCAGGGCTTTATGGCGCAAATCAGAAGAGTGCCTTTGGGAGTTGCACTGTGTATGGGACCATTTAATTATCCATTGAATGAAACCTTCAGCACTCTCTTACCTGCATTGATCATGGGGAACACGGTTGTGTTTAAACCGGCTAAATATGGTGTATTATTAATTAGACCATTACTTAAGGCATTTCAGGAAAGCTTTCCGGCAGGTGTAATCAATATTATTTATGGTAAAGGCAGAGATACTGTTGGCGCTTTGATGGAGACAGGCAAGATTGATGTTTTTGCATTTATCGGAACTAACAAAGGGGCAAATGATTTGAAGCGTCTGCACCCAAAGCCACATCGCTTGAAATCCATACTCGGACTTGATGCGAAAAATCCGGGCATCGTTTTACCCGATGCTGACTTGAACAATGCAATTGCAGAATGCGTAACCGGTGCGCTTTCATTCAACGGACAGCGTTGTACTGCTTTGAAAATTTTATTCGTGCATCAAAGCATAGTTGATGATTTCATTAAAGGCATGAATGCTGCCATTGCTAAATTAAAGCCCGGTATGCCCTGGGAAGATGGCGTAAGTCTTACGCCTTTGCCTGAGCCTGGTAAGGTAGATTACCTGAGAGGTTTGGTGGCAGATGCACAAACACATGGCGCAAAAGTGAAGAATGAAAATGGAGGAGAATATCTCAACTCATTTTTCTATCCGGCAGTACTTTATCCGGTCAACAGTAAAATGAAGATTTATCATGAAGAACAATTTGGACCTGTTATACCAATTGTTCCCTATCATGATGTTGAAGAAGCCATTCAATATGTGGTAAACTCAAACTTTGGCCAGCAGGTAAGTATATTCGGAAAAGACAGCAAGCAAATTGCCGCACTTATTGATATGTTTAATAACCAGGTGGGTCGCATAAATGTAAACACACAATGTCAGCGTGGTCCTGACACTTTTCCGTTCAATGGCAGAAAAGATTCTGCTGAAGGCACTTTGTCAGTTGCTGATGCTTTGCGTGTCTTTTCAATCAGAACCTTAGTGGCCACCAAAGCAAATGATGAAAACAAACAGATCATCAGTACCATTATCAAAAACAGAGAATCAGTATTTTTGAGCACTGATTATATTTTGTAGATGAAATCGCGATTAAATGTTGTGCGCCCAACAGCATGAGAGTGCAGGCGATTCCATCTGACCTATAACAAATAATTATTAACAGATGAAATCTTATAAGCTCATAATCAAAGGCAAAGTACAGGGTGTATTTTTCAGGGCAACGGCATTTGAACTGGCTACCCAGTTAGGCTTAAAAGGCTTTGCCATGAATTTGCCTTCAGGCGATGTGCACATAGAAGCCGAAGGTGATGAAGTAAGTCTTGAAGAATTTATTAACTGGTGTCATCAAGGCCCCGAACATGCGCGTGTTGAAGAGGTAATAAAAGAAGAGCAGGCGTTACAGCAGTACAAAAGTTTTGCAGTAAGATATTATTACGACTAAGCTCAGGCGCTCTTTTGCAGAATGCCTTTGTGCTTGCTGATTTTCAAATCAAAAAATGCGGGGATGAAAGATTGTAACCTGTTCTCAACCAATTGAGGTTTATCCACTTCATTGTAATACACACTGAGATCTAGTACTACGCGCAAAAACTGTTCTTTTAAACAAAACTGCTCTATCCAATCTAAAAAAGTTTTTGTCCAGTCTTCTTTGTATTTCTGAATATGATCTGTGCCATCGAAGAGGAACTCTAATTGGTTATCTCCATATTTAAAGCGATAGATTCCCGCAAGGTCGCGATAGAAGAGAAGAAAGCGCTCCGTTTTTTGCAGTTTGTATTTTTTGATTCTCAATGTACTGCTATCTTCTAAACCCAGTGGATTATATTTTAACTGGTAATGTTTTTTTGCGATCTCGATAATTTGGGGAATAAGCGAAGGCTCAAGAGATAGTTGTGCTTTTTCTAAGAGGTAGTTCTTATCAAGCGGAAAATATTTTCTTAGCATCTCTTGTGGAGTTTCACAAAGTTATAATTTTCAGATACTTAAGCAAAGCAACTTTAGCTGAGTACAATGTCTCTGCTGCGCATTAGGATTGGTAAAGACTGATTGACTATGAGAAAGTTTTGCGGAAAGATGACGAACTGCAGTAAAAAAAGATAAGCGTTTTTTATACAAGATAAGTTGCGAATATAATCTGCGAGCTGTTATCTTAATGATCTTTTAATGAATTGAAAATCAGTAAATTACAGCTCTTAATTTTTCATGCTTGAAATTACATATGCATCCTAATCGGTATAAATCAGCGTTAAACGAAACGAATAAATCAAAACTAAATGATCATGAAAAAGATGAAAATTAAGAATTGGTTCAATTGGTTTTTCGCGCTTGGCTTTTTAGTGTTTGCCAGTTGCAGTGACAATGAAACAGGCAGTGGTGAATTAAGTATTGAAATCACCGATGCTCCTGTAGACAATGCAAATGTGAGTGCAGTATTTATTACTGTTACTGATGTTAAAATTGATGGTAAGTCCTTTCCGGGTTTTACCGGAAAGCAGACCATTAACCTCCTGGCACTGCAAGAAGGTAACACAAAACTTTTGGGTACAGGTAATTTAGATGCGAGAACGTACAGTAACATAACGCTTGTGCTCGACACCGAGTTGGATGCCAATGGCAATGCCCCCGGGTGTTATGTATTAACAACAGGACAGCATAAGCATAAGCTGGCTGCAGCAGCAAGTGGTTTGCTTGAAGTAACCGCAAGCAGAGGCTTTCAGGTTGCACAAAACGCAGAATCAACAGTTGTAATTGATTTCGATTTGCGCAAAGCAATTACCAAATCTTCTGAAGCAAGTTCAAATTTTAAGTTTACTACACAAGCTGAGCTTAATAATGCCCTACGCTTAGTAACAAAAAGCAGAAGTGGTAATATCAGGGGCTCTTATCAGGGTGGTTCTGGAAGCCAGGCTGACAAGGTTGTGGTTTATGCTTACAAGAAAGGCACATTTAATTTGAATACGGAGACCACACCACAGGGATCAAGCGGACTGCTCTTCGCGCAAGCCGTATCAAGTACGACAGTTAACGCTGGTTTAACAAGCGGAAATTACAAACTGGCCTTTCTGGAAGAAGGAGATTATGAGTTGTACTTTGTAACTTATCAGGAAAATGAAAATGGCGAAATGAATTTTGAAGCAGTAATGCAAGCCGAGATTAGAATAAACGGCTCTGTTACAAACTTCATTACGCTAAGTGCCGGAGCAGGACTAAATATAACAGTACTGGTTACAGGTATCTTATCTTAAATTTTCCAATACGATAGTCCGGAATCTTACCTAAATCGGTCATATTCTTCTTTATAAGCAATATGTTAGTATTAAATACCAATTACTTTAAATGCTCAGGGGCCGCATGGCCCCGCATACTCATTCAGCGCTGCGCCCAATCCACACATGCCCCTTCCAGGCCAAAGATTGGCCGATGCGCTGTCTGAGTATGCTGAAATAATTTCTTGGTTCATTTTGCTTAGCATAGTGGTATGATTGCGGACTATCAGTTTTTCCAATAAGAAAATAGCCCCGCAAAATTTTGCGGGGCTATTGTTTTTATCTTGATGCACTTGAGCTGATGGTATGCCCAAAAAAGATAGCATTCATCAGCATCTTATTGCTGCCATACCAAAAGGCTCGGAAGGTAAGGTTCTCAGTAAAGCCAATCACCCGGCCTTGTCCTACTGCAGAGCTGCCAGCCATAGATGCATTTCTTAAGCGTTCTAAATTAGGTTTTGAAATGTAACCGCTTAGTAAAGGATTGCCCGTGTACGCTGCAGGATTTCCAAACTGATTTTTTGATCGCTCCATAAACAAGCTGCCACTTTTGAAAACCGGAATACGATTACTGGTGTAGCCGTAAAACAAAGGATGCGTTAAGTCAGCTTCTATTTCAAAAATGGCACCGCCTAATTGCTGGGCGCCAAATGTATTTGAAATATCGGCATACGGTTTGGTTTTGGCAGCTTCATCTTTCCTTTCATCGCGCTTCATGGCAAAACTGCCCAGGTTATTGCTGTTAAGCCAGTTGAGAGCCGATTTAAGTCCGATGATTACGCCACCATTCTGTACCCAGTTGCGCAATCTTTCTTTGGCTGCATCGCTCAGGTTATTGTATGAGCCGGTACTCATGATAATGGTATTGTACTTATTGTAGTTAGCCCTGTTGAAAACATCTGTTGGTACAAGGCTAACCGGGATGTGAAAACGTGTGTCGAGCAAATGCCAGATCTCGCCCGCATCATTACTGCTAACACCATCGCCAACCAGCAAGGCAATTTTTGGTTCTCTTAATGTTGAAAAACTTGGGCTACCTAAGCTTACACCTTTATAATCCAAGCCGGTGTTAAAAGCGTAAATATCTATGCCATCTTCAAGTACAATTTGTTTGATGAGATATTCAATCAATTCAGGATCTTTTTCCTGCACCCCCAATGCAATCAGAATTGAACCTCTTGGAAATTTACGACCATCCGGATGATAGAACTCTGCATCGGCAACACTAAGTCTTATGCCTTTGCTTAATAAGCGGTAAATAGCACGTGGTGCATAGTAGCCATAAGTTTCAAAAACGTAAGCGTAATTGCTTTGGCCTCCAATAATTTTACCTGAAGGCTTTTTTGCAGCGTCAAATTTTTCGCCCAGCATGTTATTGGGTACTGCACGCAACTCATCATAATCTAATGCGAAAGCAAGCGGTAATGTCCAGCTTGAAATATCATAGAAAAGGCTGTCTTCAAATTGTGTTCTTTTTTCAAACGAGCTTTTGATGAGGCGATATTGCTTTTGGTTCAAAGGAATAACATAACTGGCATCACTTTCATATCTTTTACCATTAATGCTTTGGCTGCTGCCCAGTTTGTAAACTTCAATATCATGCCGGGCAAAAATTTCGGCCAGGTGATAAGCACGGAATTTATCCAGGTTGGCACCAAATACATATCCTTTCACCGGATCTTTGCCGGCTTCAGATATATTATTCTTAAAGAAGTCTTTTTGATACATTAGTAATTCTTCACGCAGATTTTGTGCGGCCTCTAAAGTTGAAAGCACCGTTGTAAACTGGTTGCGTACAGTAAATGGAAATGTTAAGGTTCCGAACTGGCTGTCTTGTGCATGCCCTCTTGAACTGGCCTGCTCAAACAAAATTCCAATGGCACCCTGCACATCTGGAAAAGTTGAACCTTTACCATAATAGAAATCATCAAAGCCTTCTTGTGTATAATAGAGTGAGCCGATTTCGTCCAGGTATTTAGCATGGTATTCCCCAATCTTTTTGGTGAGTTCGAAATTTTTAACAGGGGTTAAGGGATGGTTTCTGGAAGGAACACCCGGCTGAAAAAAGAAAGTTGAATTTGTCCCCATTTCATGGTGGTCTGTAAGCACATTGGGCTTCCAGTTATGAAAAGATTTTGCCCTTGCCTGGCTTTCGGGTAGCTGTGCCACCAGCCAATCGCGGTTCAAATCAAACCAGTAGTGATTGGTGCGGCCTCCGGGCCAGGGTTCATTATGTTCTGTGTCATAGCTATCAGAAGAAACCTGAATGCTTTTTCTGGAATTTACCCAACTGGAGAAACGATGCAGGCCATCGGGGTTAAAGCTGGGATCGAAAAGAATCACCACCTCCTCTAACATTTTTTCTATTTCAGGTCCTTGGGCGGCTGCCAGGTGGTAAGCGGCTGCCAGGGCGGCATTACTGCCGCTGGCTTCATTGCCGTGAATGCTGAAACCGATATACACCACCACGGGCATATCTTTAATGTTCAAATTGCCCGAACGGTTGGGGTCGGTTAGCTGTACGTGCTGTTGTCTGATTTCTTCCAGTCTTTGATGATTTTTTGGGGAAGTGATGGTAAGCAGCAGCAAGGGGCGTGCTTCAAAGGTTCGGCCTGTTTCCGCAATGTTAATTCTGTTACTGGCTGCGGCCACTGCATACATATAGTTTACCAGCCTGTCGTGGCTGATATGCCATTCGCCTACCTCATGCCCAATCACCGATTTAGGGGTAGGAATAGCAGTATTGTAATTTATGTCATCGGGTAAGTAAAAGCTAAGGTCTACCTGCGACCAAAGGGTATTTGAAATGTTAAAAAACAGCAGGGCAAGTACCCATTTATTCATAATTCTTTGCATAGGACTCTTGATTGATTAAAGTAAAAGTTTAAGTGTATGATATGGCCTGTATTGTTTGCCTAATTACTGTTAAAAAACGGTTAAGTTTTGCCCAGATAGTTTTTAAATAATTAAAAGTGGACAAAATTTTACTTTAACGGAATCGGATTAATTTTACCCCCGGTTTGAAAAAAATCATTAACTAAACACAACCACACTTATGAGAAAAATTTTACTGCTCGTAGCCGTATTGGCAGTAGGTTCTTTCAATTCTTTGTTCGGTCAGGGTGTAACTACTTCTTCTATGACAGGAAGGGTTGCCGACAACAAAGGTGAAGGATTGCCAGGTGCTACAGTTATCGCCATTCATGAGCCTTCAGGTACGCGTTACGGTACTTCAACGCTAACTGATGGTCGCTTCACTATCCCAGGTATGAGGGTAGGTGGTCCTTACACGGTTACAGCTTCATTCGTAGGTTACGAAACTTCTAAAGTTGAAGGCATAGTGCTAACCCTTGGTGTTGCTGCTAACGTAAATATGACGATTACGGAAACAGGTACTCAGCTTTCTGAATTAATCATTGCGGGTGACAGAGCTGCTGTATTTAGTTCAGACAGAACGGGTGCTGCTACTTCTGTTGGCAGAGAGAGCCTCGAAACTCTCCCTACAATCTCCAGAAGAATTGACGACTTTACCCGTCTTACTCCTCAGGCAAGTGGAAACTCATTTGCCGGACAAGACAACAGATTGAACAACATCACGGTTGACGGATCTTACTTCAACAACTCTTTCGGTTTGGCAGGTCAGCCCGGTGACCGTACCGGTGTATCTCCAATCTCTTTGGATGCGATTGAGCAAATCCAGGTAAACATTGCCCCTTATGATGTGCGCCAGGGCAATTTCGTGGGTGCCGGTATCAACACAGTTACCCGCAGTGGTACAAACCAAGTTGAAGGTTCAGTTTACTATCTCTTCAGAAACGAAAACCACGTAGGTCAAAGAGCTAAAGACCTTAGCTTCTCTACAGGTC
>DAOLDI010000013.1:0-14922 GCA_035327445.1 Cyclobacteriaceae bacterium
GTAATCAGAATCACACCGTTTCTTCCCTGATCACCATACAATACGGTTGCTGACAGACCCTTCAACACGTTAACACTTTCGATGTTGTTTGGATCGATATCCAGGAAACGGCTTGAGGTTGTCTGACCACCAGTAGTAAAGCCTGATTGTGCATTGGTTCCAGAGTTAAAAGGAATACCATCTACAACGAACAAAGGCTGGTTAGAACCAGTGATAGAGGAGTAACCCCTGATGGTAATGTTAGTACCGGTTCCAGATACACCGCCTGTAGCAGTGATGTTTACACCGGGTACTTTACCTTGCAGTACGCGGCCAAGGTCAGCCTCAGGGCGCTGTGCAATCAGGGTTTCGTTTACTGTTGCCACACCATAACCAAGCGCTCTCTTTTCGCGGGCGATACCTTGTGCGGTAACTACCACTTCAGAAAGTTGCTCAGCATCTGAGGCAAGGTCAACATCAATTAAAGTCCGGTCGCCAATTGCTACTTCCGTTGTGCGGAAACCCACAAACGAAAACATCAAAGTACCACCAGAACCAGGCACAGATAAACGATAAGATCCATTAGAATCTGTAATCGTACCTGTAGTAGTTCCCTTGAGAACTACGTTAACACCGGGTAGCGGGGAGCCATCGTCAGACGAGGTCACCCTACCCGAAACGGTTCGCTCTTGTGCCATTGCTGCAAACACAAAAGCCAACGAGAAGCATAAGAGTAGAAACTTCTTCATTAGGTTTAGTTTTAGTTAATGATGATTAAATTAGAATCAGCAATTTATCGCTGTTTTCTGGAAAAGAAAATAATGAGATTATAATTTCTTAACAATTTTAATTTTAAGATAAAACCACCGGTAGAAGAATGTTCGGTAGAATATGCTAGAAACCCAATTTTAATGGCCTGATTTAAAGAGGCTTATAAAGCAAATTTAGCTTGAGGGAAATTGATGGAAACCTATTAAATAAAAAGCCCCTTCATTAGATTAATGAAGGGGCTTTGATGTTGGCCAGCTAAGGCCATTATGTTATGTGTAATTTATGCCTCCGCCTTTGCCGGTTCAACAGAAACTACCGACTTGTCTTTATTACTTTTCTTGAATACAACTACACCATTGCTTAACGCGAATAAGGTATGGTCTTTACCCATTCCTACATTTTTACCAGGGTGGTGCTTAGTACCACGCTGACGCACAATGATATTACCAGCAATAACATCCTGACCACCAAAAACTTTGATCCCCAGACGTTTACTTTCCGATTCGCGGCCATTCTTTACTTTACCTTCGCCTTTCTTATGTGCCATAACAATTAATTTTTTTTAACTTTTCAATGTGCTTATCAACCAATGTTTTCAATTAAAACCTTGGTAAACTGCTGTCTGTGGCCATTCTTCTTTACATAGCCCTTTCTGCGTTTCTTTTTGAAAACAATCACTTTATCGCCATTTACGTGCTCCAGTATTTTTCCGGAAACTTTTACTCCGGATACCACGGGGGCACCAACATCTACTTTACCATCTTTGTCGATAAGCAATACTTTATCAAATTCTACTTGTGCCCCGGCTTCTCCTTCCATTTTAGGAGCATACAGATATTGGTCTTTAGAGACTTTGAACTGCTTTCCGGAAATATCTACAATCGCGTACATAGGTTTTAAAAAATCGGATGGCAAAGGTAGCCATTCAGGTATTATTTTCAAATATCCTTCCCAAATAAATAGCGCTTGTGCTACGTGGATAACTTTTTAAAAAAATTTTTACCCCCGAAGTAAGGTTTCCAGGGCTGTTTTTTACTTCTAATAAGCCACTATGATACAAAGACTTAAACCCCATTAGATGAGCCATAAAACCAAGTAAAAATATGTTTTTGCCGGGTTTTTGATCTTTTGAATTTATGCAGCGATTTAAAATATTTGTGAACGACTGCCCCCTGCGGATACTGTCGTAACCGCCCTTAACATGGATGTAATATTTTGGGTTGTTTTTTAAGTTTTTACCTGTCTTAATGGCATGTGATTGCTTATGGCTTTGATTTTTAACCTCTTAATAACCGTTTTATACATATGAATAAAGATATCCAGCAAGTGAATGAACCCATTTTAACTGAAAACAAAGATCGCTTTGTGCTTTTTCCCATCGAACATCATGATATATGGAAGTTCTATAAACAGGCTGAAGCAAGCTTCTGGACAGCCGAAGAAATAGATCTGAGCCACGATTTGAAAGACTGGGAAAACCTAAATGATGGTGAGAGACACTTTATTACACATGTATTGGCCTTCTTTGCAGCCAGCGATGGCATTGTTAATGAAAACCTGGCTGAACATTTTCTTTCTGAAGTGCAGTACACAGAAGCCAAGTTTTTCTACGGCTTCCAGGTGGCCATCGAAAACATTCATTCTGAAACTTATTCTTTACTGATCGACACATATGTTAAAGATCCACAGGAAAAAGACAGACTTTTTCATGCCATTGAAACAATGGATTGCGTAAAGAAAAAAGCTGAGTGGGCATTACGTTGGATTGATAAAGGAAGTTTCCAGGAAAGATTGATTGCCTTTGCTGCAGTGGAAGGCATTTTCTTCTCCGGATCATTCTGTTCCATTTTCTGGCTAAAGAAAAGAGGACTCATGCCCGGGCTTAGTTTCTCAAATGAGTTAATCTCAAGAGATGAAGGCCTTCATTGTGATTTTGCATGCCACCTTTATACCAAGCATGTAAAAAACAAAATGGATGATCAGGTGGTAATCGACATTATAAAAGATGCTGTAGAGATAGAAAAAGAATTTGTAACCGATGCACTACCTGTAGGCCTGATAGGCATGAATTCAGTTCTCATGTGCCAGTACATTGAATTCGTTGCCGACCGATTGTTAAATGAACTGGTTGGAAAAAAGATATATAACTCCAGCAATCCTTTTGATTTCATGGACATGATCTCGCTGCGTGGCAAGACCAATTTCTTTGAAAGAAGGGTCGGAGAATATCAAAAAGCGGGGGTGTTGAATAATTCTGAAAAAGAATCGAGTCAGAAGTTCTCACTCAATGAAGATTTTTAATATCTTCAGGCACCTTTAATCATTTTTTAAACTTTTTAACAACCCTACAACATGTTAGTTATAAAGAGAGACGGACGCAGAGAATCCGTTAAGTTCGACAAAATCACTGCTCGAATTGAAAAACTCTGTTATGGGCTTGATACGAGATATGTAAGCCCGGTAGAAATCGCCAAAAAGGTTATCAATGGGTTGTATGATGGTGTTACCACGATTGAGTTAGATAACCTTGCTGCAGAAACTGCAGCCACCATGGCAACCAAGCATCCGGATTACTCTAAGCTTGCTGCCAGAATTGCTATTTCCAGTCTGCATAAAGTAACCAGCAAGTCGTTTTCAAATACCATGAAACGACTCTACACCTATGTAGATCCTAAGACAAACATGAATGCCCCTTTGATTTCAAAGGACGTCTGGAAAATCATTAAAGCCAATGCTGCAGAACTTGATGAAGCTATTATTTATGATCGCGACTTTGGTTACGATTATTTTGGCTTCAAAACGCTAGAACGTTCTTACCTGATGAAGGTAAACGGACAAGTGATTGAAAGACCTCAGCACATGTTGATGCGTGTTGCGGTTGGTATACATGGTGAAGATATTGCTGCAGCCATTGAAACCTACGATCTGCTTTCAGAGAAATGGTTTACCCATGCAACCCCTACTTTATTCAATGCGGGTACACCCAAGCCACAACTTTCATCTTGCTTCCTGTTAACCATGAAAGATGACAGCATTGATGGTATTTACGATACCTTAAAGCAGTGCGCTAAAATTTCACAATCTGCAGGAGGTATTGGACTAAGTATTCATAATGTACGTGCTAAAGGATCATACATTAAAGGAACAGGCGGAACATCAAACGGTATCGTTCCGATGTTACGCAATTTTGATATGACCGCACGCTATGTTGACCAGGGTGGTGGAAAACGCAAAGGCAGTTTTGCCATCTATCTTGAGCCCTGGCATGCAGATATTTTCGATTTCCTTGATCTGAGAAAAAATCATGGTAAAGAAGAAATGCGCGCACGTGATTTATTCTATGCGCTCTGGATTCCCGATTTATTTATGCAACGCGTAGAGAATAATGAAATGTGGTCATTGTTCTGCCCGAATGAATGTCCTGGTTTGGGCGATTCATGGGGCGAAGAGTTTGAGCGCCTGTATGAGAAATATGAGAAGGAGGGTAAATTCCGCAAGCAAGTTAAGGCACAAGACTTATGGTTCGAAGTGTTAGAAGCACAAATAGAAACCGGAACACCTTACATACTTTATAAAGACGCTGCCAACCGTAAATCAAACCAGAAAAATTTAGGTACAATCAAGTCAAGTAATTTGTGTACTGAAATTATCGAGTACACAGCTCCTGATGAAGTTGCGGTTTGTAACCTGGCTTCTATTGCCTTACCTAAATTTGTTACTGAAGATGGTAAATTCGATCATCAGCGTTTGTATGAAATAACCAAAGTTGTTACACGCAACCTCAACAAGATTATAGAAGTAAACTACTATCCGGTTGAAGAGGCACGCAGATCAAACATGCGTCACCGACCCATTGGTATTGGCGTGCAAGGTTTAGCTGATGCCTTCATTATGTTACGCATGCCTTTCGATTCTGAAGAAGCTAAAGGTTTAAATGAAGATATTTTTGAGACCATTTACTTTGGCGCCATGGAAGCTTCAATGGAATTAGCCAAAGAACATGGTAGCTATGAAACCTACAAAGGTTCTCCGGTATCAAAAGGAATATTCCAGTTCGACATGTGGGGCGTAAATCCAAAGAGCGGCAGATGGAACTGGGAAAAGCTTAAGCAGGAAGTGAAGCAAAATGGTGTAAGAAACTCATTGCTTTTGGCTCCTATGCCAACGGCTTCTACCTCGCAGATATTGGGTAACAACGAGTGCTTTGAACCTTATACTTCAAACCTCTATACCCGCAGAACATTGTCAGGAGATTTTATTTTGGTAAATAAACACCTGATGAATGACTTGATTGAACAGGGCTTATGGAACGAAACCATGAGACAGAAATTAATTGCAAGCAATGGTTCTGTTCAGAATATTCCTGAAATTCCGCAACACATCAAGGACATCTACAAAACAACCTGGGAAATATCTCAGAAGATAATTCTTGACATGGCTGCCGACAGAGGTGCATATATTTGTCAATCGCAAAGCCTGAATATACACATCAGCAACCCTAACTTTGGCAAACTCACTTCTATGCATTTCTATGCCTGGAAGAAAGGCCTTAAAACCGGTATGTATTACCTGCGCACAAATGCAGCAACTGATGCAATTCAGTTTACACTTAATAAAGAAGCTATTGCAGAACCTGCTTTACACGGAGAGAAGCAAGAAGTTAAGCAAGCTGAGATGGCTTTTAGCGGTGCCAACGAACTTGACCAAAAGCGGGCTGATATGGCCTGCTCACTGGATAATCCGGATGCCTGCGAATCTTGCAGCGGATAGTTTAGATCATTAATCTGCATAAAAAAATCCCGGCTCTATGAGTCGGGATTTTTTTATCCGTCTTAACTTAACTTTTTATACGTTGCTCTCTTATCTGATGTTCAATTTCGTCTAACCTGTGTTTGATAATGAGAAATTGATTTTCTGTTATCTCACCCTTTTCCAACATTTGTGAAGCTGTGTCTTTAATTTCAATTAAATCAGTTTTCATGCGGTTGTTGTCTTGCACGTAGGCTTCAAGCAGGTGATTTGCATCTTTCAATACTTTCTTGAAATTTCGTTTTTTTCGCGTGCTGAAATACCAGGTTACCAAGCCCGAAATTGCGGCTAAAGAAATACTTACCAACAAACCAAACTTATCCCAAAAATCATCCTCCCAAAACTCTGCTTTGGTAGGTAAAACCAAAGTGCCGCTACCATTATTTTGCTCTTCAGAAAACAAATCAAGCCTGGTATAACTTATGCTCACTGTACTCCCTTCTTTAAATGAAACGTGGTTAGCAAGTAAAGTATTCAGTTCATTCATTTCAATCATATTTCCTCTCATCATGCCCTCACTGGTGCGCACATAAATGGTATAGTCTTCTTCATTCAAACCATCGTTTAAACCATAGGGTACAAACCAATTCTCTCCATCAAATGCAAGTTGGGTATTGATGGGTATGTTACTCAAGACTGAAAACCTTATCATGGAAGGAAGCACAGCCAACATGGTAGCCTCATCTATATCTGCATCGCCTACCAGTTCATTATTCCACATGATGTGATAATTGAAATAACCATCCTCCAGTTGCGATAACTCTATGCTTATTTTGCTTTTCTGGTCGCCCGGCTTTTCATCAACAACCTGAAAACGATTACTCGCTTTTAACTCGTTAATAATTCTTCGCTTAAGAATATCCAACATATCGCCCCGGCTTTCAAAAACAGTCTTGGCCCTGCCACCTAAATTTAATTCTAACTGCACTGCAGGTTTTAGCCTGTCTATGCCCATGAACCTGCGTAATGGATTATACAATTCATCGTTTGCTTCCTTCCATCCGGTTATGTGGAGCGAATTGCGCAATAATGTTCTGGCTGCTGGATTTCTTTTGGCATCTATTAATGCTTCAACTACCATAAGTTTCATATCATCTGAAAGCCCTGGAGCGAAAACATAAGCAGCATGAGGTATTTGAAAACTCAATAGGGTATTAAAAGATTTCAGTAAGGCTATGCTCTGTTCATCCAGGTCTTCATCAGAAACTGCAATCACATCAGTTTCTTTTTGCTGAAGCATTTCGATGGATCGGTCATGGCTATAGGAGAAATCTATTGAAGCAAAAAAATCTTCTGCATTAATACCGCGCTCTTTCAGCATTCCTTTCGGTATCAGGTATCCGGATGTTGATGAAGGTTTAATAAATGTAAATCTCTTCCCTCGTAATTCTTGAATGGAGTTGATACCACTTTGTTTATCAACGAGTATATAAGCAGTATAGGCATCTTTATTGTTTACCTGGTGTGTTAAACTCACCTGAAGTTCAGGAAAAACATCTTTTGTTTGTAAATAGGCAATTGGCCTGAAAACACCCATCTCCAGGTGTCCGCGCGATAAGAGATATCCAAGTTCATCTTTATCTACATATTGAATCTGAACTTTCAGTCCGGTGGACTGCTTAATCCAGAGAGTCAGGGCATCAAAAGTTTGATTAAGTGCGGCATCAGATTTAAAAGGCACCACTCCTACTTTAAATGCCTGCTGCGCAAATAAAATCTGGGAGAAAAAAATCAATAAAAGAAAAATAATACTTCTCATGCTGGTAACGCTGTGTACTAATCAAGAAACGAAAGTACTAAAATGTATTATAGGATATACTCTACTACCACTGCAACCAGTGCACCCAAGATGGCTACTGATAATTTTCTGGCGTTAAAACTGTGTTCTGGACTACTCTCAAATACAATTGTTGTGGATATATGAAGGAAGTTCCCACAAACTAACGCATAAAGCCAGATCAAGCCGGTCTCAGAAATAATTTGTTGTTCAACAAAATAATTACTTATGAATAAACCCAGTGGTGCGGCTAAAGAAAAGGCCACAAGGTGTGGAATTGCCTTGGTTCTGCCCCCTAATTGTATGCTCAATACCGTCATTAAAGCAAAGGCCGCAGGTGCACGATGTAATACAATTCCTAACAATACAGCATTAACATCATATGTCGGGCCCATCTGTTGTGGTTGTGCCAGCATGCTTCCCTCTAGAAAGGCATGCATACAAAGCGCACTTAATAAAACTAGCGCAGAAATACCATTGCCATGATGGTGGTGATGATCATCATGAACATGCGCAACATGCATATGCCCATGTTCTACCCCTGAAGTAAAATATTCAAGAATTTGCTGCAGAAAGAAACCCGCCAGTACAAAGAGACCAATAAACTTCACATTGCCTGCCTGCACATACAATTCAGGCAGAATATGCATCACCGTAATGGCAAAAAGGTAGGCCCCTGCGAATACCAGCAAGAGCCTGTAATTTTTGGTTCTGCCTCCCGGAATGAGGTAAATGAGTAAGCCCGCCAAAAGGGGTGATAAAAAAAGTATGAGAGATTTTGAAACCATGTTGCAAGTATAATTAAATGCCGTCTTACTTGCTTATGCTATATTGTTAAAGGCTTCTCAAAATATTTATTCTGAAATTGAAGTAAAAGCACGGATGCCTTCAGTTGCATAAACAACCAGGTCGCCCTCAGGGCTTGAGTAAATCAATATAGCATCCCATTGCTTGTTTTCATGCAGTATTTCCTTAGCCTTCTCATGCCCCATCGCCATAAATGCTGTAGCCAGGGCATCGGCTGTCATGCAATCATCAGCAAAAACAGAGGCGCTTAAAATGGCATGTTGTACGGGGTAACCTGTTAATGGATTAATGGTATGAGAATATTTTACACCATCAACTTCTCTGTAATTATAATAATTACCAGAGGTGGCTATGGCTTTGTTATCCAAACTCACAAACAATTTGTATCGCTGATGAATAGGTTCTGAATCCGGATCAAGAATGCCAATTTCCCAAACACGGTTTCGTGCAAGATTTTTTCCTTTGGCTACCACTTCTCCACCAATTTCTACAAATAAGTTTTCGATGCCCTTAGACTGAATATAATCCGCTACTATATCAGCACCATAACCTTTTGCAATTGCACTGAAATCTAATTGAACCCTTTTATCAGTTTTCCACACACTGTCCTGGTTAAAAAATATCTTATCAAAACCAACAAACGACATCAACGAATCTACTTGCTTAGCATTGGGCGGTGAGGGTTTGGCTGGTCCAAAACCCCAGGCGTTTACCAGAGGCATTACAGTTGGATCAAAATAACCATCGGTAATTTCAAAAATCTCTTTAGAGCTTGCTATAACAGGATAAAAGTAGGGCAACTGAAATTGAAATGAAGCTGAAAGATTGAACTGAGAAATTTCAGCATCCGGAATATAAGTGCTCAGCGACTGATTGAATACAATTAATAATGAGTCAACCTGTGGCTTCAGGTTTCTGCCTTGCTTATCAAAATATTGAATATGATAAGTAGTACCCATGGTGCGGCCTTCAAATGCAACTAAAGTTTCTTGCTTGCCTTCCCTGTACTTCCATACCATGAACATGGCGCTAAGCAAAACAAGTGTATAGATAATATTTTTGGTTCTGAGACTCATGAGTAAAATAATTTGGACACAAAGGTTTAAAGTACTCAACTAAAAACAAATAACTTTATGAAATGTATTTTCGTAAAATAAATTTGAATCAACATCGAATATCTATGAACCTAAAATTCTTGAAATGAGAACGTTAATTTTCACTATTTGTCTTTGTTCGGCAGTTTATTCATTTGGTCAGGAGTATAGAAACACCACAACGGTTTTTGAAACCAGTACCAAATCATATGAAGGAGGTTTAGGATTTGACATCAGCAATCGTACTATTAACAACACCAGGTACAATTATTTCAGTGCCAGTCTGTACCCATCCTATGGTAAGTTTATTCGGGAGAATCTATTGGTTGGAGTAGGCATTAATCTAGGATACGGCCTTCAAACAACTGATAATACAAACTCTGATTATTTTGAAACTACTAATTCCTATAACATTGGGATAAGACCATTTATTAAAAAATATTACAACCTGGCTCCTGGATTTTTTATTTATGGTCAGGCTAATGCTCGGTACAATTATGGCTGGTTGAATTCAGAAGTAGAAGACTTTAATTTTAATCAAAGCAATAGCGGAAACTCGCATAACTTTGGCATGAGTATTTCGCCTGGAATTTCATTTTTCATCTCACCAAAATTTGCCATTGAAAGCAGGCTATTCGGAATCAATTTCTTTCACACAAGAGCCAAGGATGATTTTTATAGTGGTGATTATTCCGCAACTAACTTAAGTGTAGGCGCAGGTATTGGCGGTATTAACTTGGCCTTGCGCTATTTTATCTTTCCTAACCAATAAAATTAGTCTGTTGCAGTCGATTTGATTATTTAAGTAACTTTGAAGCTACAAGAATGAATTAATGCGCGAAGACTACCTGAAGGCCGATGATGAGCATTTGGATGCTGCAGAAAAAGAAGTGGAGAAAGTGTTGCGGCCTCAACTCTTTTCTGATTTTACCGGTCAGCAAAAGATTGTCGACAACATCAAAATTTTTGTACAAGCAGCGAAGAAGCGCACCGAACCCCTCGACCATGTTTTACTGCACGGCCCCCCGGGTTTAGGTAAAACTACTTTATCGTACATCATCGCCAACGAACTGGAAACGAACATCAAAGTTACCTCTGGTCCGGTATTGGATAAGCCCGGTGACCTGGCCGGTCTGCTTACCAATCTGGAAAGCGGTGATGTGTTGTTTATCGATGAAATCCACCGGCTCAATCCCATCGTGGAAGAATACCTGTATGCTGCCATGGAGGATTTCAAAATTGATATCATGCTCGATACCGGCCCCAATGCGCGATCGGTACAAATCGGATTGAATCCTTTTACTTTGATTGGTGCTACCACGCGTGCCGGACTTTTAACTTCTCCACTGCGTGCACGCTTTGGCATCAATGCACGATTAGAATATTATGATTCGGAATTACTGACCAAAATTGTTGGCCGCTCTTCTGATATTTTACATGCGCCTATCGACCAGGAAGCGGCTTATGAAATTGCACGCAGAAGCCGGGGTACTCCGCGCATTGCCAATAATTTGTTACGCAGAACGCGCGACTTCGCGCAAATCAAAGGCGATGGAAGAATTACACTTGATATTGCCAAGATGGCCCTGAAAGCGCTTGATGTTGATGAACATGGTTTGGATGAAATGGACAATCGTATTCTCAGCACCATCATCGAAAAATTCAAGGGTGGTCCGGTAGGTATTTCTACCATCGCCACAGCGGTTAGTGAAGAAGCAGAAACTATAGAAGAAGTGTATGAACCTTTTCTAATTCAGGAAGGATACATCAAACGCACCTCAAGGGGAAGAGAAGCCACAGACTTGGCTTACAAGCACCTCAACATAAAACCAACGGGAAAAACTTCGGGCTTGTTTGATTGAGTTTATTTATTGATTGACTCCGTTACCAACTTCATAAACTCTCCAATCTTTGAGGGATCGAGCCAGCGGGTAATCACAACTAAATCGTTGGCTTCATCAACCACAATATAATTTCCGCCAAAGCCAGCAGCATAATAAACATTATCAGCAACACCTGGCCATTTACTATTGCCACGGTTCAGCCACCAAAGAAAACCATATGACTCATTAGCCTTTGAAGGTTGTCGCATAGCATCAATCCAGTGTTGAGAAATAATTACCTCATCATTCCACTTTCCCTTTCTTAAGAAGAGATATCCAAAGCGGGCCATGTCGAGTGTATTGATAAATAAACCTCCGCCTGAATGTCCGCCACCACTTACCGATTGCACATTAAAACCATCCATGGTTACCCATGAATTATCGTAACCATACCAACGCCAGGTAGTAGAGGCGTCTAACTTATCCATGATGGATGTTTTCAAAACTACCGGCAATGGTTCTCTGAAAACTTGCAATAAAGAATATGCCAATACATTTACGCGCACATCGTTGTATTTGTAAACTGTTCCGGGTTCGTTTAGTGTTCTTCTGCTCCATGTATTTACATCACCATTGCGTGGAGGGCGGTCTGCCCAATCGTACATGTCAAACAATTCACCTGACCAGTCTGAAGATTGGTCGAGCAAATGTCGCCAGGTAATTTTTGCATTGTGACTTCCTTTAAATGTATCGTCCCAAACGTATGTATTCACTTTATCATCCACATTTGAAATTATCTGCGCATCAACTGCTAGCCCGGCAACAGCAGAAAGAAAACTTTTAGTTACGCTAAAGGTCATGTCTACACGTTCCACATCGCCCCATTGCGCCACAATATAACCGCTGCGTATAATCAATCCGGCAGGGCCACCTCGCTCTTTGGTTGGACCTACAATTTTATGGTAAGGTTCATTTGCAAATGATTGCAGAATGGCCACGCGCAAATCTATTGAGCCCTTGTATTCATTTGTTTTAGCAAAATCAACTGCCTGCTTTAATTTTTGCTCATTAAATCCAAGCGAGCCGGCTACCCGTGACTCCCAATTTTTTGCTGAAGGGAAATAGGTTGATTGAGCTAAAGCAAGATTTACTTGAATAAACAGCAGCAGCATTAAGCCTATGCTGACTTTGAATTGGAAGTTTTTCATAAGTGAGTATTTACTATTACAAAGAAGCTAAGTATTCAGATATGCACAAGCTGAATTTTTACTCAAAGGAAATTTTCAGTCCTTAACCGGAAAAGCCCAGCGTAAAAAATAAGGCATGGCTTTGGCCCAGGTTTTTTGATGATGCGTGCCATCAACAATTTCCAGGTACTGAATATCATGATAGGCCTGATAACCCTTCTTCATCAACTCTTCCATCAAATCGATAGTATCATCAATTGAATCGATTATGCCGTTGTGGTTGCGGTCGCTGGTTTCATCATGCGTTCCGGTTTGAAACCAGAATTTAAGCTCAGGTTTTGTTTTTGATTTTCTGATACGCTGATGCATGATGCGATGTTTCTGCTCATCAAATTTTCTATCAGCAGCATCTATACTCCGCCACCATAAAGCTCCGCTGAATACACCCACCTTGTTAAACTGCTCCGGATGACTCCAGGCGATATCCAATGCAGATAAACCTCCTAAAGAATAACCGGCAATAACATGTGCTGCATCTGCAAGCGGATATTGGTCCTGCAAATAGGGTATTAACTCCCGGGTTATAAAGCCTGCGTACTTGTCTGCCTTATCGCCTCGTTTTTTATAATCAGGCATTTTGGCCAGACCATGCTCCCGCATGCGGTCATGTGCATAAACGCCTGCAATAATAATTTCTTCTATCTCACCATTTTGCACCAACTGTTCAACACAAGCCATAATCTTTACAGCTTTACTATCCTGTCCATCATTCAGAATTAATAAAGGATACCGCTTGCCTGATTTATGTGCATCGGCAGGAAAAAATACTTCTACAACTACCTTTCTGTTCAAAATGGCTGAGCGCTTTGATTTTATGAGAGCCCTGCTGTACTTTTTTAATGATTGTTGCTTTTTATGCAAACGTTTGGATGTGCTGCTTTTTGTATCAAATCTGATTTTCATGCCGATTTCCCTGATTCATCTTCATTAAAGCCTTGCAATAATACAGTTTGAAGCCTTATCTTTCATTCTTAATCAATTCAATTTAGTCAATTCTTCCAATGCGCGAACAACATCACAAATGGTACTCTCCCAGCTTAAGTCGCGATATTGATGTGTTGGCTTTTGGCGAACGTGGTTACCCTGTTATCCTTTTCCCAACTTCAATGGGCAGATATTTTGAAAACAAAGATTTCAAATTAATTGATAGTGTGGCCTGGTATCTGGCTGAAGGATTGGTAAAAATCTATTGTCCTGATGGCATAGATGCATTGAGTTGGTATAACAAAAATATTCATCCGGCCGAACGAGTGCGTAATCATATCTGGTATGATATGATGCTGTACAATGAATTAATTCCATTGGCGCAAAAAGAAACAGGTGTACCTCGTGTGGCTACTGCCGGCTGTAGTTTTGGCGGATACCATGCCACCAATTTTGCTTTTCGTCATCCCGATGTGGTGAAATATGTTTTTAACATGGGTGCTGCCTTCGACATCAAAGAACAGATGGATGGTTTTTATAATGATGATGTGTACTTCAACAATCCGCCTGATTACATACCCAATCTTCAAAATCATTTTTTAAACGACATGTTTGTGGTGCTGGGCAGCGGCACACATGATATGTGCTGGGATGCTAACGAAAAAATGGCAGGCATCTTAAGAAACAAGGGCATCAATCATTGGCTGGATGTAAGACAGAATGCACCTCACGACTGGCCCGCATGGAGAGAAATGTTTCCACACTACTTATCACTGATAAAATAAATTGTCTATAGCTTAAAAAAAATCACGCATGAAAAAAATTGGAATATTACACGGAATGGAACGTTCATTTCCTGAAGCTTTTGTTGAACGCATTAATAAGATGGGATTGAAAGACATACAGGCAGAACCTGTTCTGGTAGATATGGTTGAACAGGCCGCTGCTACCGGTTATGCCGTTATCATCGACAGGATTTCTCAGGATGTTCCTTTCTATCGCGCTTACCTTAAAAATGCGGCCATATCAGGAACGGCCGTTATCAATAACCCATTCTGGTGGAGTGCCGATGAAAAATTTTTCAACAATGCCCTTGCCGTTAAGTTGGGAGTTCCTGTACCTAAAACAATCATTCTGCCATCGCACGAAAGACCAACCGATACCAGCGATGCTTCATTTGCCAATTTGAAGTTCCCCTTAAGTTGGGAAAAAATATTTGAGTACATCGGCTGGCCTGCTTATATGAAACCTCATGCAGGCGGAGGCTGGAAGAGTGTTTACAAACTCAACAACATGGATGAGTTTTTCAAAGCCTATGCTGAAACCGGACAATTGGTAATGATGCTGCAGGAAGAAATTATTTTTGATGATTACTTCCGTTGTTACTGCCTGGGAGGTAAGCACGTGCGCATCATGCAATATGAACCGCGCAATCCTCATCACCTGCGTTATCAAAGCGCTAAAGGTCCGGCATCAGAAAAATTATTGAAAACAGTACATGAATATGTATTAAAGCTTTGCACTGCCTTAGGGTATGATTTTAATACCGTTGAACTGGCCGTGCGCAATGGAGTTCCTTACGCCATCGACTTCTGCAATCCAGCACCTGATGCTGATGTAAATTCTGTTGGACAGGAAAATTTTGATTGGGTAGTTGAAACTGCGGCAAACATGGCGGTTGAGAGAGCACA
>DAOLDI010000014.1:0-14862 GCA_035327445.1 Cyclobacteriaceae bacterium
AGTTGTAAAATCAAATTTCGACTGGCTTGCTTCTTCCAGGTGATTGCAACCCAGGTCAAGCTGAAAAATTTCCTGTAACAAACCAGCCTTGTTAGGAGCAATTCTTTTGATCTCAAATTCATCCGTAATTAAGCCTGAGTGGTGAATATGAGGCGTGAGATTGTGCAGCAACATGAGGCTGCAGGCAAGGGTAAGCAGAGCAAGTTTAACCGAGCGAAACATTAAATCAAAAGTAATTAAAAATGTAATTGTTCCTAAATCATTTAGATTATAGCCTGATAAGCGAGTGATATAACCCTCATTATTGGTAAAAATCTTACATAACTTGCATTTTGCAGAAATTTGCGTGGCAAGCTTATAGAATGTTTGCTTATTTTTATATTTCGTACATAAATGCACCAATTTGTGAGAATCAGATTTTTATTTTGTTTTCTTGTACTGCTTGTTCCGGTTCTTAGCCAAGGGCAAACTGCAGCACCTAAAGAGACCATCATTTTTGATGAAATTTATGACGAGCCCTATTCGCTAAACAAGCTTTTCATTCAAATTCAGCCCTTTTATGGTGAAATGTTTGTCACAAACGTAAATGCGGGTTTCGGACTTGAAGCACACTATTACCTGGATAACAAGGCAAACTTTCAAGCCTCTTTCAGAAAAACTTATAGCCAGAAGTTCTTTGACTTTAGCCGTGACCTGGCTGCGAAAAACAGCAACATGAGCAATCAGCCAGAGAATTTTAACTATTTTGAATTAGGCGGTACTTACCACATCAAAGATTTTGACACCAGGGGCACAACCAAAATGGTGCTTTATCGCAAAAGTTATAAGAGAAATGCCTGGGCGTCTAAAGTGCCTATGGTTGCAGAAGTGCCAGCCACTTTGAGACAAATTTATGGCGCCCGTTTAGGCGGAATTTTCTGGGATTCGAGTGTTGATCTGAACCGAGCCCTTGCTGCACAAAATCTTACCAATGCAGCATTGGTTGATGCAGTGGGTAATGGAATGCCCTTAACATACCAGGATGAATTTGGCAGAACGTATGATGTTAGTGTATTCAGTAACATGTATTCACGTGGTTTGTATGTTGGTGCATCTTTAACCAGAATAAGAAATATTGCGGTTAGTATTGAGCGCTATGAAAGTGCGGTTGACGATGGAATTTTTACGGCTTTTTTTGATATCATGGTTGCACCGGGTATCAGGGTAGATGATGTGATTTACCAGGGCACAACGTATAGCACAGCGGCAATGAATTTACGTTCAGTTGGTATGCGAGCCGGTATTGAAGGCAGGTTTAACCGTGCGGTTAGCTGGGCCTATGGCGCAGAAATTGGGTATCGTCCAAGTTTTGAAGGAAGAAGCTTTTACGCTTTGTTCAAAATGAGTTTCCCGGTGTTCAGTTCTAATCTCGACAACAAAGTGGAGTCTTTTCAGAAGTAACAGTTCATTAACCTAAACCCATATAATCCGGAGGTCAGTGCTCGACTGACCTTCTTTATTTTTATGGATATACTCATTACAAATATCAAAACATTAGTTCAGGTAAGAGATACTGCAATCTCGCATGTAGCTGGAAATGATATGGCTGAATGCCCGATGATAGCAGATGCTTACCTGGCCATTAAAGATGGTAAGATTCATGATTTTGGCAAGCAAAGTGAAATGCCAGAGATAACCGCAAAAGAAACAATTGATGCAGCCGGTCAATTTGTTATGCCCGGTTTTGTAGACTCTCACACGCACTTGATTTTCGCAGCCAGTCGTGAAGAAGAGTTTGTAATGAAAATCAAAGGAGCTTCTTACCAGGATATTGCTGAGAAGGGCGGAGGAATTTTAAACTCGGCCAGAAAGTTAAGAGATACATCAGAAGAATTATTACTTTCTTCTGCACTTGACCGTTTAGATGAAGTGATTGCACAAGGTACAGTGGCCATTGAAATTAAAAGTGGTTATGGATTGAGTGTTGAAAGTGAATTGAAAATGCTTCGCGTAGCCAGGAAGTTAGCAGGCATGCGAAATGTATTAGTGCGCAGTACCTTTTTAGGTGCGCATGCTGTGCCGCAAGGAATGGAGAAGCCAGATTATATCCAACTCCTGATAAATGAAATGATTCCGGCAGTAGCGGCAGAAAATCTTGCGCACTATATAGATGTATTTTGTGAAAACGGCTTTTTCAACAAAGATGAAACCATACAAATTGTTGAAGCTGGCAAGCAATACGGCATGAAACCACGCATACATGCAAATCAGTTAAACCGATCGGGTGGAGTACAGGCAGGTGTGCAAACACATGCCCTAAGTGTTGATCACCTCGAAAATATTGGGGAAGAAGAAATTGAAATGATGAAGGGAACAGATGTAATGCCAACCGCATTACCCGGAGCGGCATTTTTTCTCAGGTTACCTTTTACACCAGCCAGACAAATAATTGATGCAGGTTTGCCTTTGGCCATTGCCTCAGATTACAATCCGGGTAGCGCACCCAGCGGCAATATGCATACCATGATGGCCCTGGCTTGCATAGGCATGCGCATGACACCCGAAGAAGCGCTGAACGCATGCACCATCAACACCGCCAAAGCACTTGAATTAGAAAATGAATATGGATCTATTACCAAAGGCAAAGTGGCCAGTATCATTATAACCAAACCAATGCCATCACTGGCGTATTTTCCTTATGCTTTTGGTTCGCAGTTAATTGATAAGGTTATACTGCAAGGAAAAGAAATCATCAGCAATTCCTGATCAATCAATTCTTTACTTCTACACTAAAAGTAACTTCAGATTTTAAACTAGAAGCTACACTGCAATATTTTTCTACTGCCAGTTTAGTTACTTTATATAAATCTTCTTTGCTGGTATCAGGAGATTCGAGTACAAAATGGCAATGAATTTTTTTGAAATACCGCGGAGGTTCTTCATTTCTTTCGCCATCAGCTTCAATCTCCAGGTTTTTAATTGTTTTCCTTTTTTTGCGTAACATCAGCACAACATCAACTGCTGCACAGGCATTTAAGGCAGATAATAGCATTTCAACAGGTGATTGATTTTGCTTTAGCTCAGCTGAGCGCATATCGATAAGCGCAGTATTACCATTTTCATTTACCGATTCATATACCTCATCTTCAATAATTCTGGATTTAACTTTCATAAGCTTTTTCCTGATTTTTCCTGATACAAGATTAAACACATTTATTAAGTTCTGTCAATTTTTCTAATATTGATTTTCAAAAATAATTGAAGAGGTTCATGACATTCGAAGAAAAGTTGAAATCAATCATCAGAGATGTGCCTGATTTTCCGAAACCGGGTATTTTGTTTAAGGACATCACTCCGCTTTTACTGAGTTCATCCTTAAGAAAAGAAATAACTGATAATATTGCCTCGTATTTTGCAGCCGAACAGATAGATGCAGTGGTAGGTATTGAATCAAGAGGTTTTATTTTTGGTAACAGCCTTGCCGATGCCTTGCAAATTCCATTTGTGCCTGTACGTAAATCAGGCAAACTACCCCATAAAACAATCAAAGCTTATTATGATTTAGAGTATGGTAGCGCCAGTATTGAGATGCATGAAGATGCCATACAAAAGGGCTGGCGGGTTTTGATACATGACGATTTGCTGGCAACGGGTGGAACTGCGGCAGCAGCCGGACAACTGGTGCAGCAGGCTGGAGGAGAAGTTGCAGGCTTTTCATTTATCATAAACCTGGGGTTTTTACCGGGTTATTCCATCTTAGAAGCACAATTTGGCGTGAAACCCCACGTTTTGGTTAACTATTGAAAAAACTTTTATAGCTGCTTAGTGTTGTACTTTAAATGAATCAGAAGCATACGATACCTGTTTTTCCACTATCTATTTTACCCATACCAGGAGAGTTAGTGCCCTTGCACATTTTTGAGCCCAGGTATAAGCAACTGTTAGAAGAGGTAGAGCGTAAAGATATTTCTTTCGGGATTTATTATTCCAATAACAACAATTCGGGTAAGGTTGGATCTATCGTGAAGTTGGAAAGTGTAATCAAGAAATATCCCGGTGGTGAATCTGATATTATTGTCAAATGTACCGACATGTTCACTTTACTTCATTTTTTCAAAAAGCTTGATGATAAGCTCTATCCGGGGGGGGTAGTTGATTACTGGAATATTAATACTGTGGCACAAGCCAATGATAAATTGACAGAAGCTTTTAAACAATACATGCATTTCAGAAATATTGCTGAGCCACAACAAGAGCCTGGTATTTATGAAATTGCCAATGAGTTGAGCCTTGACTTTACAGAAAAAATGAAATTCATTTACCTGACTGAGGAAAGAAAGCAGCGTTACCTGCTCAATCAAATTGAGTATAACATGAAAATAATTTCACAAGAGCAAAAAAGTAAGGACATCTTCTATCTTAACTAAGTGAAAAAAATAAGGCCATCAGTTGATGGCCTTATTTTTTTCAAGTGAATGCTATCAATCATTTCCTGACGCTGCCTTTTCTTTTGCCTTGGCAAAGTCTCCGGCTTTAATCATGGAAATATTTTCTGGTTTTATATGGCGCTTCATGGCTGCATTAATTTGTTCTGCAGTTAATGCCTGCACCTTATTGTCCAATTCTTTCTCCCACGTCATGTTTCTGTTAAGGAAGAGATTGTTGTTCAACATGGAAGCAACGGTACCATCTTGTGCCCTGCTAACTGATCTAGACTGCAACCAACCTGATTTTGCTGCTGCAACTTCTTCAGCTGTAAAACCTTCTGTTAAAACTTTTTGAATTTCTTCATTGAAGGCAGCTTCTAATCTCTCCACATTTTCTGGCGCATAAATAGCATATGCCTGGAAGGTACCAATTTTATCAAGTGTACCTGCATTAAATCCAGAACCAACGCCATAGCTAATGCCTTCTTTCTGGCGAATGCGTGTGGCAAGTCTTGAGTTAAGGAAACCACCACCTAACATGAAGTTGCCTAATACCAGTGCCGGGTAATCTGCATGCTGATCATCCATTTCAAATTGCTGAATAGCTAAAAAGAATGCATTGGCCTTATCAGGTGTTTCAATGTTTTCATTGATAGGTTTTGCATTGGCCATTTTGCCCGCCAATCTTGAATAGTTGGCCTGGCTCTTCCAACCTTTGAACATATCATTGATCATGTTTTGCATTTCGGCTGGGTCAAAATCGCCTACTACCGATGCTGTGGCACCGCTGCTAACTCCATAAAAGTCTTTATAGAACTTTTTAACATCATCAAGTTTCAATGCTTTGATGGCTGCAATGCTTTCGTCAAAATCTTCAGCATAACGCGGATCTCCCTTAGGGTATGCATTCAGGTGCTTGGAAATTTTGATAGATGCCAATGAAGTTGGTTCACTTCTTTGCGATTCGATACCCGTAATTTCCTGCAGTTTCAGTTTTTCAAATTCATCTTCAGGGAATGAAGGATCTCTCAAAACTTCTTTTACCAGTTTCATTACTTCGGCAATGTTTTCTCTTGTGGTTTCAATATTAACTGCAAAAGATGTCGCACCTCCGAATATGCTAACATTGGCCTTTAACTTGTCGAACTCATCTTTAATTTGTTCGCGGGTCATTTTGCTTGTGCCTTTGTTTAGCATGCTTGCGGTGTACGAGCCTGCTTTACCTTTATTCATCAGACTTTTTTCATCGCCTATTCTGAAAGTTAAACGTACCTGAACTGATTCACCTCTAGTCTTTTTGGGCAACATGGCCAATTTAATTCCATTCTCAAGAGTAACTTTTGTAGTTCTTGCCTCAATGTTTTCTGGTGAAGGATCAAACTCTTCGCCCATGGCAATGCTCTGCTTGCCTTTGTAATCTTTAACAAGTGCTTCTACATCAATATCGGCTGGGATTTCAGATCTGTCAGGATTTTCAGTTGGTATAAACATACCAACGGTTCTGTTGTCTTCTTTCAGGTAATGCTTAGCTACACGCTGAACATCCTCGGGTGTTACTTCTTTTAACTGATCGCGGAATGTGAAAAGCAAACGCCAGTCACCGGTGCCGATGTATTCACTCAATTGCAAACCAATTCTTTCTGATGAGTTAAAGCTCAGTTCAATTTGCTTGAGCAATTCATTTTTGGCACGATCAACTTCTTCTTTTGTAGGAGGCTTACTCACTACCTCATCAATGGCTTTTAACATTGCAGTTCTTGCCTCAGCCAATGATTTGTCTTTAGGTACTTCTGCAAATGCAAGCAATACACCGGGTTCTTTCCACTGAAACGCGAATGTAAATGTGCTGCCTGCTTTCTTAGTATCAATCAAAGCTTTGTACAATCTGCCTGATGGCGCACTGCCGAGCACGCTGCTTAATACTTCTATCGCTGCGTAGTCAGGGTGTGAACCTGAAGAAATTTTGTAAGCCAGACCTATCCACTGCGTATCGCCTACACGCCTAACTGTTATGGTTCTTTCACCATCTTGCACAGGATCTCTGGTATAGAAAGTTGGCAATGCACGCTCTGGCCTTGGAATCACACCAAAGTATTCATTCACCATTTTAATGGTTTTCTCTTCATCAATTTTACCGGCAACAACAAGCACCGCGTTATCGGGCTGATAATATTTGCGATAAAAAGCCTGCAATCTGTCGATGGGTACATTCTCAATATCAGCACGCGCACCTATAGTTGTTTTGCCATAGTTGTGCCATTCAAAAGCTGCAGACATCATGCGTTGCCATAGAACTCTCCAGGGATCATTCTCCCCTGATTCAAACTCATTACGCACAACCGTCATTTCACTGTCTAAATCTTCTTTAGCAATGAATGAATTAACCATACGGTCGGCTTCAAGGTCTAAAGCCCAGCGCAGGTTATCTTCAGTTGCTGCAAATGTTTCGAAGTAATTGGTGCGGTCAGTCCAGGTGGTACCATTTGGTCTTGCACCACGCTCTGTTAATTCCTGAGGAATGTTGGGGTGCCTGGGTGTGCCTTTGAAAACAAGGTGCTCAAGTAAGTGAGCCATACCGGTTTCACCGTAGTTTTCATGTTTAGAGCCTACCAGATAGGTAATATTTACGGTAATTGTTTGCTTGGTAGGATCAGGAAATAGCAAAACCCTTAATCCGTTTTCAAGTTGATATTCTGTAATACCTTCAACTGTAGTGATTTTAACAGGATCTGCCAGTTTTGGCTTCAGTTCTTCAACCATTACCGGCTGGGCACTTTCAGCTGCTTTCTTACTCTTCTTCTGTCCGTAAACGGGCAAAATAAGCACTGCAAGTAAGCAGAGTATACTTAGTTTTTTCATCATAAAGTGTGTGATTTAATTGAAAAATTAGGATTACGAAAGTAACATTCATCAGGCTTGAATCCAAGCTTATACCATGCTTTCCTTACTATGATTAATAATTTCTTAAGGGCATGCAACTTTATTAACACACTTACGTCTTAAATACAAACAGCAGAAATAGTTTGCAGACTTATCTGTTGCACTCTCTCCTAAAACTTAAGCCATGATTATTTTGATTCAACAGTGCTGCAAATGCACATGTGTCGATAATTGTGTCTTGAGAAAAAAAGAAACACAAACTGTAAATATTATGAAAACCAAATCAATCCTTTTGTCTGCTTTGTTTGTTGTAGCAAGCGCAGCAGCGGTAGTGGCCAATGACAATGAGGCCAGAAGATCAGAAACAACTGCTAACAAAGTTGCAGTTATTCCCGGTAAAGATGCCGGTATTTTCAAAGTAATTTATGCGGGCGAAAAATCTGGCAGAGTAAAATTAACCATTACTGATGCTGCCGGAAAATTGGTACATGAAGAATACATCAAACACAACGATGGCTTCATACGTCCGTACAACTTCAGTAATCTTTCAGAAGGTGAGTATTTGATTACTGTAAGTGACATGGAAGGCAAAGTGATAGAAAAAGTAGTTTACGAGAAACCTGTTGGTAAAGGCACTTCCAAATCAGCGCAAGTGGTAAAACTTGCCAATGCTGAAGCAAAGTATATCGTAACTATTCCTCAGCAAGAATCAAATAATTACACATTAAAAGTTTTTGATTCAAAAGATCAGCTACTTTTGAAGAAAGAGATTAAAACAGAAGGAGATTATTCAGCCCTGGTTAATCTTGAAAAAGCTCCATCTGATGGATATACTTTCGAGTTAAGTGATAGAAATGGTATGATAAGCAGAATTAGTAAAGACTAACCAGTAAATCAAACCAAATAATTTTAGCGAAAACCCTCTGTCGGCAGACAGGGGGTTTCTTTATTTTAGCCCGTTTTAGCCTTTTTGAAAATATCGCAAACGGTTGAAATTGAAAAAGGTATGATTTCCTTACATATATGTTAGTGTATTAAATACACTTACTATTTTTGTATCGTATTAAACAATTAAAACTATGCGTACAGTCAAATTAATGATGATCGCGGCACTGTTTGTAATCAGTGCTAATGCATTGGCCAAGGTGGCTAATGACGAGAAAGTGCCTGCAACCCTGGCGGTTGTAGAGTACAAGAAAACCGGCATTTACAAGGTGATATATAAAGGAGAAAAATCAGGCAAGGTGAAGTTGTCAATTTATGACGCCAAACACAACCTGGTTTTTACCGAGAACCTTGTAAAAACAAATGCCTTTATGAGACCTTATAATTTTAGTGGAATGCCAGAAGGTATTTATTTCATTGAGATTGAAGGTGCAAATGGCAAGCTGGTTGAGCGTGTACAATTTACCGGAGGTAGAATTGAGAAAACAGTTAATGTTACTCGCCTTACTGGTAAAGACACCCGTTACCTGCTCACGGTAGCGGCCAAAGAGCAAGATGAAATCACCATCAGGGTATTTGATGAGACCGATCATCTTGTGCATGAAGAAACCGCCACCATTGATGGCGATTTCGCTAAAGTTTACAACCTGCAAAAGCTAAATGGACGATTCACCATGCAGATTACGGATAAGTATGGCGTGGTAAAAAGCCTCAAGTATTAACCTGTAAACTTTTTGCTGGCCCGCTTTATTTGGGTTGATGCGGTCAGCAATTTATGTGAAGAACCCCGGGCGGCATGCTCCATGCCGTTCCGGGGTTTTCTGTTTATGCCCATAACCGCTCAGCAAATATTTATTTAATTGATTTGCTTATCAGCTAATTTAAGGCTCTTATAAACCTATTATTATGAAACCCATTATAGCAATTTTATCTGCTTTATTCCTGGTAGTGCATTTTACTTATGCGCAGGAAGAACGTCAGCTGCCAGCCAACCATACTGTTGTTACTCAACATGAAGTAACCATAAAAGGTAAGCGTTTTCCTTACACCGCCACTGCAGGAACTCAACCCGTTTGGAATGAAGCTGGCAAGCCAAAGGCATCTTTGTTTTATACTTATTATGAGCGCAGCGACATCCGCGATAAATCCAATCGCCCTATCATTTTCTCATTTAATGGTGGCCCGGGTTCAGCTTCTGTGTGGATGCATGTTGCATACACAGGTCCACGCATTTTACAAATCGATGCTGAAGGATATCCGGTTCAACCTTATGGAATTAAAGAGAATCCGCATAGCATTTTAGATGTGGCCGATATTGTATTTATCGATCCGGTGAATACGGGTTATTCAAGAATTCTGGATAAAGACGCCAAGCGCGAAGATTTTTTTGGTGTGAATGCAGACATCAGGTACCTGGCAGAATGGTTGAATACTTTTGTTACCCGTGTTAACCGCTGGTCATCTCCCAAGTATTTGATAGGTGAGAGTTATGGTACAACGCGCGTATCAGGACTTGCACTTGAATTACAAAACTCACAGTGGATGTACCTGAATGGAGTAATTTTAGTATCGCCAACAGAATTAGGTATTAACCGTGGCGCTCATATAACGGCTGCTAATCGCCTGCCTTACTTTGCTGCTACCGCCTGGTACCATAAAGTTTTAACACCTGACTTGCAAAGAAAAGATTTGCTTGAAGTTTTAGCTGAAGCAGAAAAGTATACGCAAAATGAATTGATTCCTGCGATGGCTATGGGAGGATTTTTAGATGAAAACCGCAAGAAAGAAGTTGCTGCTAAAATGGCTTATTATTCAGGAATTTCAGAGAAGATAATTTTGCAGCATAACCTGGATGTTCCTACTCAGTTTTTCTGGAAAGAACTGCTGCGCGATAAAGGGTACAATGTTGGCAGGCTGGATTCAAGGTATCTGGGAATTGATAGAAAAGAGGCAGGTGAAAGACCCGATTATTCTGCTGAGCTAACATCATGGCTGCATTCATTTACACCTGCTATTAATTTCTATTTGCAGGAACATTTAAAATTCAAGACTGATATTAAATACAATATGTTTGGTCCGGTTAACCCCTGGGATCGCAGTGGCGATAATACAGGTGATAACCTGCGCCAGGCCATGGCGCAAAATCCTTATTTGAATGTAATGGTACAGGCAGGATATTATGATGGTGCAACAACTTACTATGAAGCCAAGTACACCATGTGGCACATAGACCCAAGTGGCAAGATGAAAGACAGGTTAAGATTTGAAGGTTATCGCAGCGGACATATGATGTATTTGCGCGAAGAAGATCTGGCAACATCAAATGAACACATCCGCGATTTTATTTTGAAGTCGACACCCAAGCGCGGCCAACCCGCTAAATATTAAGATACACATCAACCCAAATGTAAAAGCCGGAACACGCTCATTGTGTTTCGGCTTTTTATTTAATAACTAATTTCAACAACCTTCTTCTTCTGCAGTTTATGCATGGGCTGTGGTACAATACTTAGAATTTCTGCTTTTAGTGTTTTGATTAGTTTGGTTTTGATATGATCGCGGTGAGTTACCAGGCTAACTTCTCTTGCAGGGCTGGGTTCTTTTAATCGCTTAACTTGTTTCATTTGAGTTTTAGAAAACTCCATCACGGCAAGCTCAGGTAAAATGGTAATGCCATCGCTTTTGTCTACCATGCGTTTTAATGTTTCTATGTTGCCGGTTTCATACTTGAAGTTAAGTTCAGCGTATTTGCGCAATTCACATAAATTTAAAATCTGAGACCTGAAGCAATGTCCTTCTTCTAAAAGCCAAAGCTGACTGGGATCAATTTCGGTTGGTAAAATATATTTCTTATCAAGCAAAGCATTTTTGCGAGAGAGGTACACAAAGAGTTCTTCATAAAACAACACATCCTCTTTTATAGATGCATCATCTAGGGGAGTTACAACTATGCCGCAATCCAGCCGGTTGCTTTTTAATTCATTCACAATTTCTTCTGTAATAATCTCTCTGATTACCAGGTTTACCTGCGGGTATTTATCATGGATATTTTTAAAAAGCACGGGTAAAAGGTAAGGTGCGAGGGTAGGGATGATGCCAATACGCAACTCTCCTGACATTGTGTTTTGCTGCTCAGCAATTAATTGCCTGATCATATCTGCTTCGCGCAGTGCAATACGAGCTTGTGCGATAATACTTTCACCTATTTCTGTTGGTATAACCGGTTGTTTGGTGCGGTCGAAAATTTTTACGCCTAGCTCATCTTCCAGTTTCTGAATCTGCATGCTAAGTGTTGGTTGCGTAACAAAGCACTTTTCAGATGCCAGCACAAAATGCCGGTAGGTATCTAATGCAACCACATATTCTAATTTGTCAATGTCATAGAAATTATCAATATGATTATAAATATAATCAATTTGATTTATTAAAACCAAGCAACTAATCTTGTTCATGTATTATGATTTTTATCATAGACAAACTGCAGCCTAACTTGTATTATGCAGGTCTTACTAAAAATCAGATTTCTAAAAATTAAACGTAAAAGATAAATCGATATGACAGATCACAACGCAAGTAAATCATCAAATGGTGCAGGTAAATGCCCATTTAACCATGCAGCCGGTGGCGGTACGCAAAATCAGGATTGGTGGCCCAATCAGCTCAAACTCAATATCCTTCGTCAGCATTCTTCGCTGTCAGATCCTATGGACGAGAACTTTAATTATGCTGAAGAATTCAAAAAATTAGACCTAGCAGCTGTTAAGAAAGACCTTACCAATCTGATGACAGATTCTCAGGATTGGTGGCCAGCCGATTTCGGTCATTATGGTGGATTTTTCATTCGTATGGCATGGCACAGTGCAGGTACCTACCGCACCGGTGACGGACGTGGTGGTGCAGGCCGCGGACAACATCGCTTTGCACCTCAAAACAGCTGGCCAGATAACACCAACCTCGATAAGGCCCGCAGATTGTTATGGCCCATCAAACAGAAATATGGAAAGAAAATTTCCTGGGCTGATTTAATGATTCTGGCCGGAAATGTAGCCTTGGAATCAATGGGCTTTAAAACCTTTGGTTTTGCCGGAGGACGTGAGGATGTATGGGAGCCCGATCAGGATATTTATTGGGGTAAAGAAAAAGAGTGGCTGGCCGATAAGCGTTATAGTGGTGAGCGCGACCTGGAAAATCCATTAGCTGCAGTGCAAATGGGCTTGATCTATGTTAATCCAGAAGGCCCTAATGGCAACCCAGATCCTGTTGCTGCTGCGAAAGATATTCGCGAAACATTTAAGCGCATGGCCATGAACGATGAAGAAACTGTTGCGCTGATTGCCGGTGGTCATACCTTCGGTAAAACGCATGGTGCCGCTCCTGCTTCACATGTTGGCGCAGAGCCTGAAGCTGCAAGCATTGAAGAGCAAGTTCTGGGTTGGCATAACAGCTTCGGATCTGGCAAAGGTGCTGATACTATTACCAGTGGTTTAGAAGTTACCTGGACAACAACTCCAACCAAATGGAGCAATAATTTCTTCTGGAATCTCTTTGGCTATGAATGGGAGTTATTTAAGAGTCCTGCAGGTGCGCATCAATGGAGGCCAAAGAATGGCGCAGGAGCTAATACCGTTCCTGATGCTTTTGATAAGTCAAAGCGTCAAGAGCCGCGCATGCTCACTACTGACTTGTCTTTGAGATTTGATCCGGAGTACGAAAAAATTTCAAGACGTTTCATGGAAAACCCTGATGAATTTGCTGATGCTTTTGCGCGTGCCTGGTTTAAACTCACACACCGCGATATGGGTCCGCGTGCGCGTTACCTTGGCCCCGAAGTGCCTCAGGAAGAATTGATCTGGCAAGATCCTATTCCTGCCGTAACACATAAGCTGGCAGATGAAAAAGACATAGAATTGTTGAAAGCAAATATTTTGGCTGCGGGTCTTACTATAGCTGAATTAGTTTCAACAGCATGGGCTTCTGCATCTACCTTCCGTGGATCTGATAAACGTGGCGGTGCCAATGGAGCACGCATTCGTTTAGCACCACAGAAATACTGGGAAGTAAATAAGCCCGCACAATTGGCTAAGGTGCTTGAAAAGCTTGAAGCTATTCAGCAAAGCTTTAACAGCTCGGCTAAAGATGGCAAGCAAATTTCTTTGGCAGATGTAATTGTACTGGCGGGTTGTGCTGCTATTGAGAAAGCTGCAAAGAATGCAGGCTTTGATGTAAAAGTTCCTTTTACTCCTGGCCGTGCTGATGCATCGCAAGAACAAACTGATACCGAATCTTTTGAAGTACTTGAGCCCATTGCTGATGGTTTCCGCAATTACCAGAAGAAGCAGTACAGTGTATCAGCTGAAGAATTGCTGATAGACAAGGCGCAGTTATTAACCCTTACTGCCCCAGAGATGACAGTATTGGTTGGCGGCATGCGTGCCTTGAAAGCAAACTATGATGGATCGAAACATGGTGTTTTCACAGCTAAATCTGATTCACTTACCAACGACTTCTTTGTTAATTTGTTGGATATGAATACTGTGTGGAGAGCTACCAACGATGCGAAAGATGCCTTCGAAGGGCGCGATCGCAAGACTGGCGCGCTGAAGTGGACGGCAACACGCGTTGACCTTGTATTTGGTTCAAATTCTGAATTAAGAGCTTTGGCCGAAGTATATGCCAGCGCAGATGCAGGAGAAAAATTTGTGCATGACTTTGTGGCTGCCTGGAATAAAGTAATGAACCTCGACAGGTTTGAGCTTGCTTAATTTTCATATCAGCACATAATTAGATTTCAATTGTGTTTTAAAGGTGGTTCAGTTTCGAGCCACCTTTTTTTGTTGGGATATAATCAAGTTTACTGATGTATAATCAACTGAAATTTTAGCATACAAGTACTTAAACAGGTAATCCATAAGAAACTTGTATAAAAGTGGTTTAGCTTTGTTGTGATTTATTGATAGTTAGCATTTTGAAACTCATTCGCATTACTACTGTTCCTATGTCGCTGCAATATTTGCTGGGCGGACAGTTAAACTTTATGCAAGCCCATGGATTTGAAGTGCTTGCCATAAGTGCGGATGGAAAAGAAAGAGAAGCTATTTTGACATCAGGTATCAGGCATCAGGTAATTCCCTTTACCAGAAGGATTACCCCGCTGCAGGATTTGCTTTGTCTCTGGCAACTGATAAAAGTTTTCAGCAAAGAAAAACCAGATATTGTACATACTCATACACCTAAAGCAGGTTTATTGGGTATGCTGGCTGCTTTCTTTTGTCGTGTTCCGGTAAGATTGCACACCGTAGCTGGCTTGCCTTTAATGGAAGCAGGAGGATTAAAGAGAAGTTTATTGGCGCTCACTGAAAAAATTACCTATGCTGCTGCGCATCAGGTATATCCAAATTCAAAGGGTTTACAGAATTTTATCCAATCAGCATTCAAGCTTAATAGTTCAAAGATGAAAATGATTGCTAATGGAAGCAGTAATGGTATTGATACCACTTATTTTACTGCTCATGATGCATTAAGAACTGCTGCTAAAGCAATCAGAATACAAAATGGAGTTCCAGCGCATGCTTGTGTATTTTTATTTATCGGTCGAGTTGTAAGAGATAAAGGCATACATGAATTGTTGCAG
>DAOLDI010000015.1:0-13878 GCA_035327445.1 Cyclobacteriaceae bacterium
GGAACGTAGAGCATCGCTCAAATTAATAGAAATAATATGTGACGAGGCAATCTTTTGTGATTCGAGGGCAGCTTCCAAACAGATTGCTTCGCTCCAGTTTACATGCAGAAGCCTCAGGCTTTTTTACGGAGCTCGCAGCAATGAGGGGTTTTTTGTTTACGTATTGCCTAACAACAAAAACTTAAACGTGGAAATCTTATTCGTGCTTTTGAGATTTATCAATCGCGCAGGTGTTTATCAACAGCACCGGGTTTAAACCCTGTGCTATTATTCAAAAACTATAATGGTACTATTTATACCTCTTGCCGTGCTTGATTACCATATCTACTCTTTGCAGTAAATTGATATGGCGCAGCACATCTCCTTTCACTGCAATGATGTCTGCATATTTTCCTTCTGCAATGCTGCCGTAATCTTTTTCAACTCCCATGCTTACCGCAGGCCAGTACGTTGCCGCACGTATGGTGTACATGGCATCAAAGCCAAATCGGTTTACCCAAACATCCAGTTCATTCCAGGTACTCTGACTGTGAAACTTCATGGGTATGCCGCTGTCAGTGCCTACCATCAGCACTACGCCTGCCTCTTTGAGTTGATTGATTTTTGTTTCAAGTGTTGGCTTGCGCAGCGGATTCATGCCGAAGTAAGATAACCTGCCGGGATATTGAATTGATCTTTTAATGTCTTGTATGATGCTGTCGGGCAAACCCAAATGCCAGGAATCATTGTCGAGATGTTCCTGATTATCGCGCACATATTCATAATTATACAGGCCTTCGATGGTGGGTGTCCAGAACAGCGGACCGATGTTCATCTTCGCAGTGCGCTCTTTGATCATGGCAATGATATCATCCGGATATTCAGGCGCAGCTGATAAACCCGTGTGTTCAAAACAATCAACACCTGCTTTTAAACCTCTGCGTATTTCATCGGGGCGGTGTGCATGTGCCACTACACGCAAGCCGTGTTTGTGTGCTTCAGCTACAACGGCCATGTATTCGGCATCAGTCATTTCATCCTGGTCAATCAGTTTAATTACATCCACACCTGCTTTGGCCAGTTGCTGAATTTTTGCGCGCGCATCTTTCTCTCCGTTTACGCCCCAGCGAAATGCTTCTGTTCCGGGATATGGTTTTTTCTGAATGAAGGGTCCGCTCATGTACATGGTGGGCCCGGGTATTTCTCCGCGATTGATTTTATCGCGCACATTGATGCTGGCCTGCAGCGGTGCACCTAAGTCGCGCGCACTGGTAACACCCGCCAGCAAAAGCTGGTGCGCTGATGAGGGCATGATCACTCCTTCGAGTAAATGCAGATAGGTTTTGTCCCAATGCGTATAATCACTGTGGCCGTTAATCATCAGGTGCACGTGCCTGTCCCAGATGCCGGGCATTACGCTCATGCCTTCGGTTGAAATAATTTCTGCACCTGCAGGAATTTGCATTTGTCCTACCTGACCAATGGTTTTGATGCGTTCGCCTTCAATGATGATGACCGAGTTGCGCAGGGGCGTGCCGCCATAACCGTCAATGAGTGTGCCGCCAACAAGGGCTTTGGTTTGCGTATAGCCGCTGATTGAAAGAACAGCGAGTAGTAGTGTTAAGAACTTCTTCATAATTGTTGAGGTAAAGTGATGGTAAGTTAAGGAATTTGAAAGTTTGAAATGACTTATTAAACCTTGCTCCTAAATATGATATGAATTAATTTTTTTTCCAGACCAAGCTTAAGTTTACATGGCAATACCATCTATTCTATTTGCTTTTGGGGAGACCCCCCCTTGAGGGGGGGCTGGGGGGGTGCCTTTAATTCGTATTCCATAATCCAGGCCTCAATTGTGTCCAATACATAAGCTATATTTTTCTTTACATCCAAATCATCAAATCTTAAAAACTGTACACCATATTTCTCAATATGCTTCTGTCTTACTTTGTCGTAACGAATACTTTCTGCGTGTGAATGGCTTTCTCCATCAACTTCAATGGCAAGCATTAATTCATGACAATAAAAATCAACAATGTAATTTAACAACGGTACCAGCCTGTGAAACTGGTAGCCTCTTACTTGCCTGTTTTTTATTTCACACCACAAAAGCACCTCAGCAAGTGTGCTGTGTTTTCGCAGATGTCTTGCTTTTTCTTTAAGGTCTTTTCGATATGGTATTATCTTATTTCTCATCTGTTGATGAATTAACCATTTAAATGAAATCATATTTAAAAATATGAAATGAGTTGAAATTATTTGAACACCGCCCTTTCCCCCCTCAAGGGGGGTGTTTTACTTACCCCCTCAAGGGGGGATTCCGATAGCTTGATGCTAGAATGTTTTAACTTTGGAAATGCAAATTTGGTTATTTTAAAATGCACATTAACAAACTATGCCCCACATCAACTGCAACAATGTAAGCCTCTACTATACCGATGAAGGTAATGGCGAAGCATGTATCCTTTTCTCACACGGCCTGCTCATGAACAGTGAAATGTTTCGCGATCAGATCAATTATTTTAAATCACGCTACCGCTGCATAGCTTATGATCACCGCGGACAAGGACAAAGCGAAGTGGCTGAAAGTGGTTACGACATGGACACGCTTTATCTTGACGCTGCCGCACTGATAGAAAAATTACAATTAGGTGCCGTGCACTTTGTAGGTCTTAGCATGGGGGGCTTTATCGGCATGCGCCTTGCCGCGCGCAAACCCGAGCTGATCAAAAGCCTGGTGTTGTTGGATACCTCTGCCGATGCAGAACCCAACAAACTCAAATACAATGCGCTAAACCTCATCTTTAAAGTGGCGGGTGTAAAGCCCATCCGCAAAAACATTCTCAACATCATGTTTGGTCAAACATTTTTAAATGATCCGGAGAAAAGAGAAAGGCTCATGTACTGGGATCAGCATTTATCTCAGCTCAAGAAATCCATAACACGCTCGGTGCGTGGCGTTATCGACAGGCAGAGTGTATATGAAGAAATCAAAGGAATCAAATTGCGTACTTTGGTTGTTGTAGGTGAAGAAGATGTGGCCACCGTGGTAGATAAATCTCAACGCATACATAAACAGATTGATGGCAGCGTATTTGAAATCATACCGCATGCAGGGCATAGCTCTTCCATCGAAAATCCGGAAGCATTGAATAAAGTTTTAGACAGCTTCTTTTTGCATCAACAGGACACAGACAATTTGATATAAAAGCTCATGAAATATTCCTTATCACTGGGGCGCTTAGCCGGCATCAGCATTTTTGTTCACTGGACTTTCTTAATTCTTATCGGCTGGATTGTGTACATCAACCTGCGGCAAGGTCATGATGTGATTGATGTAATTTGGAGCATCTTGTTCGTCCTCACGCTTTTTGCCTGTGTAACATTTCATGAACTGGGTCATGCGCTTGCAGCCAGAAGATATAACATTAAAACACGCAACATTACCCTGCTGCCTATTGGTGGCCTGGCGCAATTAGAAGCTATACCCGAGAAACCCAAAGAAGAACTGGTGGTTGCCCTGGCGGGTCCGCTGGTAAACATCGTCATCGCATTTCTACTTTATCCTTTTGTTGTACTCGGACCAGAAATCACGGAAGAGCTTGACATTACTAAGCTGAGTCATCATAACTTTCTTGCTTCGCTGATGATTGTCAACGTCTGGCTGGCGGTGTTCAACATGATTCCCGCCTTTCCCATGGATGGCGGTCGTGTATTGCGCGCCTTACTCTCTTTTAAATTCGAAAGGGCTCTTGCAACGCGCATGGCGGCATCGGTAGGACAGTTATTGGCTATTGGCTTTATTATTTTTGCAATATTTATCGGCCATATCTTTTTGGCTTTCATCGGCATTTTCATTTTTCTCGGTGCACAGGCAGAAGCACAACATGCTGAGGCCAAATCGCAACTCAAAGGTTTTACGGTTATCCATGCACTGATGCGCGATGTGCCATTACTGCGGCCTGACGATTCGCTTTCGCATAGCATAGATCGTTTGCTGGATACTCAAAACAGAAATTTTATTGTGGCTGATGGCGCTACTGTAGTGGGTACTTTAAGCAGAGATGAAATAATCCGCGCATTGCGCGAAGGCAAAGAACAACAAGCTGTAAGCGAAGCCATGAGTAAAGAGTTTATTTCGCTTGAAGCGAATATGCCATTGGAAGAAGCCTGGATGAAATTGCAAATGGCACGCAAAGCAGCTGCACCGGTTTTTTCTGCCGGTCAGTTGGTGGGCATGCTTGACAGCGAAAACATTGCAGAGTTCTTGATGGTGAGCCAGGCGCGCAAGGCTAATTAATCAGCGAAGCGTTTTTTCCTTTATGGAAATTGTACTATCCATGTACTTGAAAGAATCAACCATCATGTACGTTCCGGTTATGCCTGTAATACCACCGGCCACTAATAAAGCTTGCCCTAACTGATCATTACTTCTGCCCAGCATCAAGCCTCCGGTAATGGTAATGGAATAACCAAGTGTTGCAACCAACACACCTCGTTGTAATTTCTTTTTGGTTGTGGCCAGGTTTAGTTTCACTACATCAAGTTCTGTGCGCAGCTGCAAAATATTTTCTTTCAGATCTGTTTCTGATGGTAACACCATCACTGATTTTTCCTGTGCCTGTAAAGAAAGCGCAAGAAGCATTGCCACTAAAACTGAGAAGAAATATTTCATGCTAATATGATTATTGATTTAACCAGGATTTGAATGCCTGCACTTTTTCCCTGCTCACTACAAGCTCCTGTTCGCTGGGCACATTTAGTTTTAGTGCCAGCCTGTTTCCTGCAAAGGTTCTTATCTCAGTAATCGCTTCATCGCGCACAATATGTTTTCTGCTGATGCGAAAAAACTTTTCAGGATTAAGTTGAGTTGATTCCAGTTCATCCAAAGAATAATCGATCAGAAATTTTTTGCCCCCCTGGCCTGCAATCATGTAAACCGTTTTACCTTCTGCATAGAAACAGGCAATCTCATCAACATTTTGAAAAACCAATCTTGAACCGTACTTCACCAGCAATCTTTTTTTATAACGCTGCTGCATATCTGCAAAAGCATTGGCCAGGGCTTTATAATCAAAAACAGTTTTTTGTTTTGAGATCCAGAGCTTGTTGAATTTCTGCATGGCATATTGCAGCTCATCCCATTTAATGGGTTTCAGCAAATAGTCAACGCTGTTGTGTTTAAATGCCTTGATGGAGTAGTTGTTATAAGCAGTTGTAAAAATGACCGGTACCTGACAATTGACTTGCTCAAAAACCTCAAAGCTTTTGCCGTCTGCTAATTGTATATCGAGAAAAATTAAATCGGGTGGCGGATTATTCTCCAGGTAGGCAACAGTATCTTTTACTGTATCAAGCTGTGCGAGTACATCCACATTTGGGTCCACCTTTTTAATCAGTTCTTCCAGGCGCTCAGCGGCTAATACTTCGTCTTCAACAATCAATACATTCATTGCGTATCTACTTCAATTAAGGGCACCTTAACGGTAAATGCTCCGTTTTTATGGATCACAAAAGTGTCTTTTGATATTAAAAACCGGTAACGGTCTTTAATGTTTTGAAGTCCGATACCGGAAGAGGGTTCGGGCAGTTTTTTGGGTTGTAAATTGTTTCTTACCACCAGGTATTCATTTTCAACCATCAAATGAATGGTAAGAGGTTGCTCGCGCGATACCACATTGTGTTTAATGGCATTCTCAATCAGCATTTGTAAGGTGGCCGGAGCAACATATTTTTCATAAGCCAGATTACTGATGTGGTTTTCTATTTTGAGATTATCCTGAAACCTGATTTTGAGCAGGTAGATGTATGAACTCAGAAAATCTAACTCTTGCTGCAATGGCACCAGTTTTTGCTCCTGGTTATAGAGCAGGTAGCGGTAAACATTTGACAGCTGTTCAATAAACCTGGCGGCCGAATCAGCATCTTTATATACCAGTGTTGACAACACATTGAAGCTGTTGAATAGAAAGTGCGGATTAATCTGGCTGCGCAAACTTTCAAAGCGCGCTTCAATGGTTTGCTTTTTAAGTTGCTCTGTTTCAAATTCTGTTCTGCGCAGTTTCTCCATGTAGAATACAATGGCATTAATACAATGCAAGAACAAATTGATGCGAAACGCAAAACCTAGACAAAGCTTAACCTGTAGCCAGGTGATCACATTGGTATGCAGAAAGAAATGTGTGTGCGTATATAAAGTTCCAAGCGCAATGATGGCCGTAATCGGCAGACTTAACAAGAATAATACAATGAGCGGATGTATGCGCTTGCTGCTTTTGCGTGAAATATAATGGGCTGATTTTTCCAGTAACCTGTTTTGCTCCCAAACGGCAAATACTATAAAGGCTACACCTGCAAACAAAAGCAGAGGAGGCAATTCAAGCCCAAACAAGTTATCTGCCTCCGTAAATTCAATATTGAAGAAGGAGTATCCTGCCAGCAGCAGAATGTAGAGGTGTCTGTTTTTTACGCTGAACATAGGGCTTGTAAATAATAAAACCCGGAAATGCCTTCCGGGTTTTATTTGATTTCATGCTTTTATTATTCGGGTAGTAATACGCGGTCAATTACGTGAATTACCCCGTTTATGCCATGCACATTCAGCAATGATGTTAGCAGGTTGGCGGCTTCACCTTGTCCGTCAGTAATGGTAAGGTTACTTACGTTAACCGTGATGTCTCCGTTAAGGGTTGGTACTGCGCCAGAACTTAGGTCGGTGCTGAATACCCTTGCGCCTACAATGTGGTGCTGCAATACGGCCGTTAAAACATCTAAAGGAATATCATCTACACTTTCTAACTCAAGCGCAGTAAGCAATGCCTCAAAGGCCGCATCGGTTGGTGCAAATACAGTTAGGTTTGCTTCAGTATTGGCTGCTGCATTCAACAGGTCTGGTACGCGCTGCAGCGCAGCAACTAGTTGCGTGAACTCAGGTGAGCTTCCGGTTGCCAGGCCTACAGCAATCTCAGCAATTGTTTCAGTGGGCGGCACCAGGGTTCTGTCAATCACATGCACTACTCCATTTGATCCTGTGATGTCTGTAGCAACTACTCTTGTAGTTCCGTTGATGAATACGCCATTTGCATTGTTGCTCAGGTAAAATGTTCCTGCCAATGTTTCAATGGCTGCGCTGCCTTGTGGTAAATCAGCTGAACCTACAGTTGCGCCCAGTGCGTGGTATAACAAAACATTGTTGAGCAAACCCTGATTTGCGGGTTGTAATAAACTGGCCACCAAACCATCGGGTAATTGATCGAAAGCATCGTTGGTTGGTGCGAACAATGTAAGTGTTCCTGGCGCTAACAAAGCTTCCAGAATTCCTCCATCAGCTGCTTGTACTGCTGCTATAAGCGTAGTAAAGTTTTTGTTGAAATAGGCAGGCGCTACTATAGTGCCCACAATAGGTGTGATAGATGGATTTACCAGGACATTGTTAATTACGTGTATGATGCCATTGGTTGCTTCAATGTCGGCCTGAATAACATTGGTGTTTCCGTTAAGCACTACACCTCCGCTCACATTTACCTGAACGGCTTCGCCACTTACAGTAGTAACTGCGCTGTTGGTTAAATCTGTTGAGCGAAATGCTCCTGAAGCAATTACATGATACTCAAGAATAGTGCGCACTACATCTTCGGGTACATCATCAATACTTGTCTGGCCAATGGCACCTAACAATGCCTCAAATGCCTGATTGGTTGGTGCAAACACGGTAAAATTTCCGCTGCCATTGAGTGTGCTCACTAAATCAGGATACTTTGTAAGAACAGCTACCAGTGTAGATAAATCACCTGTTTGCTGTGCCAGACCAACAATCGTTTCTGTTGGCACAAAGCCTGGATCATTGTCATCATTACATGCTGCAAGATTAATTAATACAGCTGCTGAAAAAATTACTGCTAAAATCTGAACTGATATTTTTTTCATTGTTTGAAAATTTTGGTTTCGGTATAGAAACTTCTTCAAATCTAAATTGTAAGAGCTGCCTGCCTTGAACGGTGAATTTCAAAGTCTGAGTTGATTATTTTTTGGATTGAGCTGTATGTATTGTTTGGGTCGATGCAACTTCTGCTCATCTCCTGGCGTCTTGTGAAGAAAGCAGCTATTAGTGCCCGAATCCATCGTTTAACCTGAATCACATGATCAAAAATTACCTTACCGTAGCGCTGCGCAATTTGCGTAAACACAAATTTTATACTTTCATCAACATACTAGGATTATCGGTAGGTGTGGCCGTTTGCCTGATAATTGCCTTGTTTGTTGTTAATGAACTGAGTTATGATAAACATCACGCAAATGCCAGCCGCATCTACCGCATCAAATCAGATATCAGTTTTGGCGGCAATCACTGGAACATGACCTTCGCACCCGCGCCTATGGCTGATGCTTTAGCGCTGGAATTTCCCGAAGTTGAAGCTGCGGTACACTTCAGGCAGCGCAGTTCATATCTTGTGAAGAGAGAGACCGAGAACATCAAAGAAGATCGTGTGATATGGGCAGGAAAAGATTTTTTCAAAATTTTTACGGTGCCTGTTCTTGAAGGCAGCCCGGAAGGTGTACTGGATAAACCCAATACCATGGCCATCAGCCAAAATGTTGCTAAAAAATACTTTCCCAACGAGAGCGCACTGGGTGAAAGTTTGATTCTTGATAACCAGTGGACTTTCAAAATCACGGCCGTGTATGAAGACATGCCGGTAAACAGCCATTTTCATTTTGATTTTATACTATCGGCCGAAGGTTTAGAAGAGGCCAAAAGTACTTTTTGGCTAAGCAATAATTTTCAAACCTACTTGCTCTTGCACGAAGGCGCAGATGCCAAAGCTGTTGAGGCAAAATTTCCGCACATGATTGCCACACACATTACCCCGGCCTTACAACAAATTATGGGTGATGACTTCACGATGGAACAATTCACCTCTACAGGAAATAAAATTGATTATGCTTTACAGTCTTTGCCGGATATACACCTGAAGAGCGATTTATACGGAGAGTTTGAACCCAACTTCAACATTACTTATGTGTATATGTTTGTGGCCATCGCCTTGTTCATCCTCCTCATTGCCTGCATCAATTTTATGAATTTATCAACCGCCCGCTCGGCCAATCGCGCCAAAGAAGTGGGCATCAGAAAAGTAATGGGTTCATATCGTTCTCATCTCATCCGGCAATTTCTTACCGAGTCCATTTTGCTCAGTATTTTTTCATTTGGTATCGCCATCGGCATTGCTTACCTATTGCTGCCCATATTTAATGATTTATCCGGAAGAACATTAAACATTCCTCTAAACAGCCTCGATTTCTACTTCGTGATTTTAGTTGCCGCATTACTTACCGGTGTTTTAGCGGGCAGCTATCCCTCATTTTTTCTTTCTGCTTTTAAACCCGTAAATGTTTTAAAAGGAAATGTAGCGCTAGGCATGAAGAGTGGTTTTATCAGGAGCTCACTTGTGGTATTTCAGTTTGCCGTCTCCATTATTCTCATCATTGCTACAGTTACTGTATTCAGTCAATTGAATTTCATTCAACAAAAGAAAATCGGCTTTAATAAAGATCAGGTCATTATGATTGATGACGTTTATGCCTTGGGTAATCAGCGTCAGGCTTATAAAGACGAAGTTTCCAACAACAACCTGATTGTGTCTGGAACTTTCAGCGGATATCTGCCGGTATCAGGAACCTGGCGCAGCGATAATCCCTGGTGGGCAGAAGGCCGCGACCCCAAGCAGCAAGAAAACCTGGTGAGTTTGCAAAACTGGTCGGTTGATTTTGATTACATCAAAACACTGGGCATGCAGGTAAAAGAGGGCCGTGATTTTTCTGTTGATTTTCCCTCTGATTCTTCGGCTGTTATTTTGAATGAAACTGCTTTGCGTAATTTTAATTTCGAGGGAGATCCTATTGGTCAGCGCATAGTTACTTTTGGTGGCGATCCGAATGATACTTTTAATCCTGATGATTTAGAGTTTAGAACAGTTATTGGCATTGTAGAAAATTTTCATTTCGAATCGCTGAAAGAAAATATTGGCGCGGTAATGATTTACCTGAGCAAGCGGCCGCAGGGTTACCTGAGTTTGCGTTTTCAATCGCAGGATACCAAAGCCGTAATTGAGCTCTTGGAAAATAAATGGAAAGAAATGGCGCCTGGTCAACCTTTTACTTATTCATTTCTGGATGAGAGCTTCGGTAAGATGTATGCTGCAGAGACACGCCTCGGAAAAGTCTTTGCCATCTTCGCAGCATTTGCCATCATCATTGCCTGCCTGGGTTTGTTTGCGCTAACTGCATTTACTGCTGAACAACGCAGCAAAGAAATAGGCATACGCAAAGTACTGGGCGCAAGTGTGGGAAGTATTGTGGTCTTACTGTCTAAAGAATTTACAAAACTGGTCTTCATTTCCTTTTTGCTGGCATCGCCACTCGCCTGGTGGATGGTGACAAAATGGTTGGAAGATTACCAATACAAAGTTGAATTGGGCTGGACTGTCTTCGCTATGGCCGGACTGGCTGCTTTTGGTATTGCGTGGCTAACTATGGGCTTTCAATCTGTAAAAGCTGCAGTAGAAAATCCGGTTGATTCACTGAGGAGCGAATAAATAATTACAATAGCCGGAGATTAATATCCCTGCCTATGATTAAATATCACCTAAAGGATTTTGCTCCAGGTAAACGGCATCTCCACGTAAAATACGAAAACGCTTTCTGGCTTCGGCTACATAAACACTGCCCGGAAATTTGGTAAGGAAATCTCTGTATATCTCCATGGCTTTTTCTTTGTCGCGCTTATGGCGCTCATAAATTTCGGCTGTAGTAAATAGCGCATCATCTGCCAGCACATCATCAGCAAAATTTTCGATGATGAGGTTTAACAATTGCAAGGCACGATCAAACTCGCCCAGTTTAATCCTGATGTTGGCTTCCATCCAAAGTAAATCGTCCAGCAAGGGACTTTGCGTCATGCGCGCGTATGAACTTGTCTGCATGATGTTGTTATCGTCTCCATTGTATTTGCGCTTCATCTCCAGAATTTCTGCCAGCACCTCTTCAATTTTATTTTGTGTGAGCATCAATTCAATGTTGGCAAACTTACGCAAGTCGGCATAAGTGGTATCAAATGCAGAGTTCTCTTTTATTTTCAAACTTAGGGCAATGGCATCGTTGGAAATATCGCGGGTGGTTGCCTGTTTTAAAATATCCAGTTGTTCCTGGGCCAATTTAAAATCGCCTCGGTAATAGGACAGTTTTGCATTTTTTAATTTCGCTTCGTAGCCTATGGGTGTTTCTTTATTGGTTTTATCAACCTGCGCATAAAGCAAGACCGACTCCCAATATTCTGATTTTAAAATGTAGATATCGCCCAAATCGAGTTTTGCTTTGGAACGTAAACTGTGCGATGTACGGTTATTGCCAATCAAATTGTCAAGCTCTGTAATAGCAGCATCCTTTTCGTCCAGGTAATATGCCAGCAGCAAAGCTTTATCGCGTTGTGCTTCCAATGCATAATAGTTATTGGGATTTTTGGCTATAAAATTTTCATAAGAGCGGATAAGGCTTTGTACAGAATCTTGTCTTACGGGGAATGCATGTTTAATGCGCAATTCTTTAGCCCGAATTATGCCCACTTTAGCCATTAACTGGTTTTGTGTTCCGCTGAATTCTTTATCAACAAATGAAAAGATTCTTTCTGCGGCATCATAATCTCCATTACTTAAAGCAATCTGCGCCAGGTCTAAACTTTTTTCTCCATCCTTTTTCTGCCTTCTGTCAAGCGCACGTGTTTGGGTGAAGGCCGCAAAAAAATTTTTTTGTTGAATGTAATTCCAAATCAGCAACTCAGGGTACACATCCTGATCTGGGTTTTCCTGCGCGCGATCCAGTAATTTTTCTTCCAGGCTTTCAAACTCTTCAGGCTTGCTGAGCATATTCTGAAGCAGGTTTTTGACATAAGCCAAATTAGAGGGCATTTGAACCACATAATTCAAGTACTCCTCTACCATTTTATCTCTTTGGTTAAGAGCCCGGTAAATGCTGGCCATTTCGAGCGCAAAAATATAGGGAGAGTTTAGGGCCTCTCTGCATGCCAGAAATATTTGCACGGCCAAACCCATGTTCTGGCGAGCGGCATAATATTCAGCCGCAAGCTTTGAGCGGTAGGCATCGGTTTTGAGCTGTGCAATTAATTCTTTATTGTAGGCATCCGACTTTTTAACATCTCCAGAACGGCTATACAAAAGCCCGAGATCAAATTTATACTGAATATTGCCCGGATCTCTTTTCATCAATCGATCGAGGTATTTTTCGCCTTCTTTAAAATCTTCAAGGTCGATCAGCAGATTAAAATAGTTAGTATGAACAATGGGGATATTGCGTGCGTCTTTAATCAGCTCTTCAAAAACTGCACGGGCCTTTTCTTTTTCTCCTTGTATTAAATATTCGTTGGCAATTTGAATGTCTGCATTTTGCTGCGCATTCAGGTTATTAACATCTAACAGGCATGTAAATAATATAATAATATATATATATATAATATTGTTGTTATTATTAGCTCTGTTGATATGTGGATAAGCTCTGTACTTCACAAGTTTTTAACTTTTCTTGAAAACGTTAAGGGCCAAGATATAGTTTAAATTCATTATTTAAGGATTTTTTACTTTGTCCACATATTTATGTTGATATGTGGGAATAGTAATACATGTTTTTTCAAGTGTCTAGTTTGTTGGATTCCTTTAAGTTATATACAGCTTTCCACATGTAATTCCAGTCTATGCTTAAATTTCTGATTTGCCAGGACTTGTGCACATGTATTCCTCAGAATGTCAACACCAGAGGGCCTATTTCCCAGTTGGCTAAAAGTTTAATAGTTTCACTGCCTTCTGAATTCTTATATATGTATACGGGTTCTGGAATTTCATTCTTAAAGTAGTTGCCCATATCCCATTTACCGTTCTCATTTTGATCTATCAATACACGAATTCTGTAATCGCCTGGATTAAGATATCGAAAGATTGCCTTAGGATTATTGCGCTCTTCTGCAATCAATCTGTTTCGGTTATCAATAACTTGAATTATATAACTCTTTGATGTGCTTTGTACTTCTGTGATAATAGTGCCCGTATTGGTGTAGCTTATTTGTTTGGGGTTTTCTTTATACACTTTACTACTGTCTTTTTCGATACTTATAAGTGCACCTTTACCGAAGTAGAGAAATGGATTTACCTGTTTAAGAGATTCTCCACGGGCCGCTCTTGGATCAGCCTTGGGTCCACGCAAGAGAGAGTCCACATCAGCTTTATCTAGTTCAACCCTAAATAGTACAGAGTTATCCGCAGTATCTAGCTTTAAATATTCTTTATTGAAGGTAAGGGTTCGAGTAGAATCAATAAAGAGGTATATGCTATCTATGTTTAGCTTGATGATAGGCTTGCTGGAAGAGAATTTTTTCTGAAGTATTCTGCGCTCAACAAAAATATTTGAAGCTTCAGTTTTAAGCTCCCAGTTTTCTGGAATCCTTCTGGATTCAAAATCTACCTTATAGTATAAAACTGTATCGATCTTAAAGCCTATGGAGTCTTTGGCATACAGCCTGAATTTTACACTATCTGTTACTTTGTCGTAAGGATAGATGCGAATGGCGCTGTTCGATTCAGCCAGGTGATGCACATAAAGACTATCCAATCCATCAAAGTCAATAGCATATTCTGTAATTCCTTTTGACAATTTGGTTGCAAAGAAAGTACCTGTTTGGCGCGCAGAATTAACCTTTAAAATCCGGGCATCTAGTTTGAAAAGCCCTAAGGCTACACTGTCATAATTCCGAAAAAGTTTTAGTGTATCGCTAAGGAATCCGTATGCCTCATTTTTGCTATCAACTTTCAGGTTTTTGTTGATGTCGTTAAAGGC
>DAOLDI010000016.1:0-13613 GCA_035327445.1 Cyclobacteriaceae bacterium
CCAGTCGATAGAAAAAGTAAAGTGGTTCAAAATGCGCGAAGAGCAAACAGATCCTGAGCGCAGGGTACGTGCAGGCGCACAGCGCGATTTAGGTGCGAGCAGTGCCAGAACGTATACAGATTTCAGTCAGGGGCCAGAGCCTTTCTCTTTATTGGATACCGACCCGCGTTTTTATGGTGAGTTTTTGAATCGTGTAGATGACAAGGCCATCAAAGCAAAACTATCTGGCAAAAATATTTATGAGATTACTTTTAAAAATCAGGGAGGTTTGGTGATGCCGGTAATTGTAAAGTTTGAATACAAAGATGGCTCAAGTGAAATTGAAAGATTACCTGCAGAAATCTGGCGTTTCAATGAAAAGGAAGTGACAAAAGTATTTGTGAAAGAAAAAGAAGTACTGAAAATTATATTAGACCCTAACCTGGAAACAACAGATATTAACACAGATGATAATGTCTTTCCAAGACAGCCATCAGCCAATAGGTTTGATGAGATGAGAAGAGGGCGTTAATTCAAGATTAAACAATTAAAAATTCAAGATTAAAATCAGATAATGAGAAAAACAGGTTTAGTAGCAGCGTGCCTGATGGTATGGAGCGTTACATGGGCACAGGATTGGAAAGGAAAATTTGAGCAATTGGGAACTGAACTGCCAACACCCAATTCATATCGTACGGCATCGGGTGCACCCGGCCCTGCTTATTGGCAACAAAAGGCCGATTATGAAATTGAAGTGGAAGTTGATGATGAAACACAAAAACTTACGGGCAAAGAAAAAATAACTTACCACAATAATTCACCCGAAACACTTACTTACCTCTGGGTGCAGTTAGACCAGAATGTGTTTGCAAAAAACAGTTTGAGTTCACAAACACGCGGGGGTGTTATCAGAGATTCTATTCCGGCTAAGTTTATTTCAAACTCCATTGATGTGTATGATTACGATGGTGGATTTAAAATAACTTCAGTAAGAGAGGCCTCAGGTAAAGCTTTACCCTATACCATCAATTACACCATGATGCGCATTGACTTGCCTAAGCCTTTAAAGACGGGCGAGCAATTTACTTTTCACATCGACTGGTGGTATAATGAATACGACCGCATGATGTTTAACGGGCGTGGTGGTTATGAGTATTTTCCTGAAGATGGTAATTATGTATACACCTTTGCGCAATGGTTTCCGCGCATGGCCGTGTTTGATGATTATGAAGGCTGGCAGAACAAGCAGTTTTTAGGTATGGGTGAGTTTGCCCTCACCTTTGGCGATTACAAAGTGAAAATCACAGTGCCCTCTGACCATATTGTGGGTGCCACCGGCTGGCTGCAGAATCCGAATGAAGTATTAAGCAAAGCTGAACAAGACAGGTTCGAACAAGCCAGGAAAAGTTTTGACAAGCCTGTATTCATTGTAACTGAAGATGAAGCCAGGAAAAAAGAAAAGAGCAAATCAAAAAAGAAGAGCACCTGGGTATTTCATGAAGAAAATGTGCGCGACTTTGCATTTGCACACTCCAGAAAATTTATCTGGGATGCGCAGGCAGTAAAAGTTGGCGATAAAAATGTAATGGCCATGTCGCTGTATCCCAAAGAAGGCAATCCGCTTTGGGCAAAAGAATCAACCAAAGCAGTGAAGAACACATTGGAAGTTTATTCTGCACGTACTTTTGATTATCCTTATCCGGTGGCTTACTCAGTACATGCAGCTTCTATTGGCATGGAGTACCCCATGATTTGTTTCAACTTCGGCAGACCCAGTAAAGATGGTACCTATTCACAGCGCACACTCGAAGGTATGGTAGGTGTAATCGTACATGAAGTAGGTCATAACTATTTCCCGATGATTGTAAACTCAGATGAGCGCCAATGGACCTGGATGGATGAGGGACTGAATACTTTTCTGGAGAGAGAAACTTTGCTTGAACGTTATCCGGATTTTAATCATAGCAGTGGTTCACCAAAGGGCATCACTTATTTCATGAAGGGTGAAAAAAGTCAGATGCGACCAATCATGACAACTTCGGATAATATGACCGGCCGCGATTTCGGTCCGAATGGTTATACCAAACCAGCCGCTGCACTTACCTTGTTGCGTTATACCATCATGGGTGAAGAGCTTTTTGATAAAGCCTTCAAAGAGTATGCACAACGCTGGATGTTCAAACATCCCAAGCCGGCTGATTTCTTCCGTACTATGGAAGACGCATCGGGTGTAGATTTGGATTGGTTCTGGAGAGGTTGGTTCTACTCAACCGACCATGTGGATATTGAAGTGGATGAAGTGAAATGGTTTAAGCTGCGCGAAGAACAGGTTGACCCTGAAAGAAGAACCAGACGCACACAAGCTGGCGACCTGGCAAGCAAACAAACAGCTGGAGGCAAAGCCACTGATTTCAGTGGCGGTCCGCAGGAGTTTAGTGTATTGAACACTCCGCCAAACATGTACGGAGAGTTTATGAACCGTGTGGATGATAATGCCATACGTACGAAGCTTGCAGGTAAAAACATTTATGAAATAAAACTGAAGAATGCAGGAGGTTTGCTTTCTCCGGTGATTATTGAGTTCACCTATAAAGATGGCTCAAAAGAAATTGAAAGGTTACCTGCAGAAATCTGGCGCTTCAATGAAAAGGAAGTGACCAAAGTTTTTGTGAAGGATAAAGAAGTGGTTAACATTTTAATTGACCCAAAAGAAGAAACTGCTGATATCAATACATCTAACAATGTATTCCCTAAACGTGAAGGCAGTTCTCGCTTTGATGAAATGAGAAGAGGAAATTAATTGAAAGAAATTTTCAAAAAACTCATTAGCCTGTCCCCCTCCCGATTCTTCGGGAGGAGGGGAATTGGGGGAGGAAAAAGAATATGTTTTTTGAAAATTCTTTACTCACATTAACTTTATAGCCGAGACTTTAAACCCTCGGCTTTTTTCGTCTTCGCATTTACGCAATAAAGTATACATTAATGTATAGTTAGTAATTTAGAATGAAGAGAATAAAAATTATCAGTGTAGTAATCTTCATTTTACTTATCATACTCGCTGGGTTTTATATAAATCATTCCGACAAAAAATTATTTGATATTGTAAAAGCAGACTTTGTTGAATTTTATCCGACTTATCAATTCATGGAATGCTTCATTGGTGATGGTGACTTAGTTGTTGTTTCAGTTCATGTAAAGTATAAAAAACCAAATGATGAAGAGATATATGAAGAAATTTGGAAATATTGGGACACAAAAAGTGGCTGGTTACACAGAGAAAAGTTTCAAGACCTCATAAGAGAAAGAACCAAGAAGGATTAATTGATTCTCATGCAGTATTTATTAATAGACGAGGGTTTAAACCTTCGGCTTCTTTCGTCATTGCGAATTCCGCAGCAGGCGGGATGAAGCAATCTGTTTGAAAGTGTACTTAGTATAATTAAAAGATTGCTTCGTCATGCTTCCCGCCATACCACCCGTTTTCCTCGCAATGACGTAAAGAGGTTTATCTAATCAAATCCGCCAAACGCGACAGGTCAACATTTCCACCCGACAGAATAATGGCCACGCGCTTTCCTTTGAATTTTTCTTTTTGTTTAAGTAAGGCAGCGAAGGGCACAGCGCAGGAAGGCTCAATCACTATTTTTAATTTCTCCAATACAATTTTCAAGGCCTCAATAATTTCAGCATCACTCACTGTAATGATTTCTTTTACATGCTGCTGGATAATGGGAAAAGTTTTATCACCAAGCGATGTAAGCAAACCATCTGCAACTGACTTGGCCTGTGAGGGTTCTATCTTCCCGCTTTTCAATGAACGGTAAGCATCATCAGCACCTTCAGGTTCTCCGGCAATAACAGTAGTTTGCGGAGAAAAATACTTTGTTGCCAGTGCAGTACCGCTTAACAATCCTCCACCACCAACAGGCGCCATGATGACATCCACATTATCGAGTTCTTCGTAAATTTCTTTGGCTGCGCTGGCTTGTCCGGCAATTACCTCATAATTATTAAAGGGGTGAATCTCAACCGCGCCTGTACGTTTAATTACTTCTGCAAGAGTTGTTTCCCTTGCTTCAAGCGTAGGGTCACATTCAAATATTTTGCCGCCAAAACTCAGTACACCTTTTTTCTTAATAGCAGGTGCTGTGCGGGGCATCACCACCAATGCATCTACTCCGCAAATATGTGCTGCACGCGCGAGGGCTTGTGCATGATTGCCGGATGAATGTGTGGCTATGCCTTTCTTACGCTCTTCTTCCGGCAATGATAATACAGCATTCATGGCACCACGTGCTTTGAAGGCACCTATCTCCTGAAAGTTTTCGCATTTGAAAAATACTTCACAACCTGCCAATGCATTTATATCTGCATGACTCATCAAAGGTGTTTTCTTGATATAAGATTTGATGCGCTCATGCGCTGTGATGATGTTACTTTTATCTATCATAGTTTTTATAACTGAAAATAGCACAGGGTTTAAACCCTGTGCTATTAGAATGTTAATGTGCCTCCAACCAGTTTTTACCTACACCCACCTCAACCTGCATGGGCACTTCTAATTGGGCTGCAGCTTCCATGAGTTTGGTGATGTTTTTCTTTACATGTACTTCTTCCTCTCTATGTAAATCGAAAACCAATTCATCGTGCACCTGCATAATCATTTTGGTTTTGAGTTTTTCTTTCATCAGCCATTCATGAATATGCACCATAGCCAGTTTGATAATGTCAGCCGCACTGCCTTGTATGGGCGCGTTGATGGCGTTACGCTCTGCAAAACTGCGTGTAGCAAAATTGCGCGAATTGATATCGCGCAGGTAACGCCTACGGCCTGTAATGGTTTCTACATACTCCTGCTCGCGTGCTTTTTCAATGGCATTGTCCATATAGGCACGAATAGATGGAAACTCTTTCCAATAAGCTTCAATAATTTCAGCAGCTTCTGTACGCGTGATGTTTAAATTTTGTGCCAGTCCGAAAGCAGAGCTGCCATAGATGATTCCAAAGTTTACTTCTTTAGCCTTGCGTCTCATGTCGGGTGTTACATCTTTTAAATCAACTTTAAAAACCTTGGCTGCGGTAGTAGCATGTATGTCTCTCTTGTTTTTGAAAGCATCAATCATGCTTTGGTCTTTGGCGAGAGAAGCAACTATGCGTAATTCAATCTGCGAATAGTCGGCAGACATAAATAGATAATCTTTATCGCGCGCTACAAAAGCTTTACGGATTTGCCTACCCTTCTCTGTTCTTACCGGAATGTTTTGCAGGTTAGGATTATTAGAACTCAGCCTGCCGGTTGCGGCAACTGCCTGCCTGTAATCTGTATGAATGCGGCCATCAAATTGGCTAATCATTTTAGGCAGAGCATCTACATAAGTAGAGCGCAGTTTTTCCATCTCCCGAAACTCCAAAATCTTTTGCGCGATAATATGTTCGGCCGCAAGCTTGGCCATAATCTCTTCGCCTGTGGCATACTGCCCTGATTTTGTTTTCTTGGGTTTGTCAATCAGTTTAAGTTTTTCAAAGAGCACTTCACCCAATTGTTTGGGCGAGGCAATATTAAACTCAACACCAGAGAGCTTATAAATTTCCTGCTGTACTTTTTCGCTGTCTGTCTTCAAACTTTCAGACATTTCAGCCAGTACAGCGGTATCAACTTTTACACCTTCAAACTCCATATCGGCAAGTACCTTTACCAAAGGCATCTCAATATCATGCAGCAGTTTGCTGTGCTTACGCTTTTCAATTTCTTTTTCTAAAGGTGTTTTCAGTTGCAGACAAATATCTGCGCGTTCGCATAGCCAGTCGTGTAAGTCATTGCCTTCAGGCATCAGGGTATAATTCAAATACTGATTGCTGATGATGCCCAGGTCATGCGAAGATTCTGGTTCAATCAGGTAATGCGCCAGCAGGGCATCAAAGTACGGACCTTCAACTTCAACATCTGCTTTCTTGAGTGCCAGCATAGCCGGTTTGATATTATAGCCCGCTTTAGCAATTCCAGTTTTTTGAAAAGCTGGCGCCAAGGCATTTAAAATATCCTTTGCAGATTTTTTATCCTCTAAAGGAATGAAATAGGCTTCATGTTTATTGTAACTGATTGATAAGGCGTGCAGCGAATAATCAAAGTTGGGCGCATTATCTGTAGCGACATCAAAAGCAAATGCTTTTTGTTTAAGCAAATACTGGCAGAGTTCATCAGCAAGTTCGGCTGAATCAATCAAATGATATTGTGTCATCACCGAGCCAATATCAGCGCTTGGTTTTTCTTCTTCCCTCTTTTCTTCAGTTGCTGCTGCTTCAAACATGCTGAGTTGTGAAGCGGCTTTGGCAGGTGGAGCGGTTGATGTATTACTTTCGCCAAAAATCCGGTTAGCCAGTGTTTTAAATTCCAGTTCATGAAAAATGGGCTTCAGCTTTTCAGCATCAGGGCCGGTATAACGCAGCGCTTCTTCATCAAACTCAACGGGGGCATCGGTAACTATGGTAGCCAGCTTTTTAGAAAGCAATGCCTGCTCGGCATAATCGGTCATCAATTCTTTTTGCTTGCCTTTCAGTTCATCGGCATGTTTTACAATTTCTTCTATGCTGCCATATTTTTTCAAAAGTGTGGCCGCAGTTTTCGGACCGATACCCGGCACACCGGGAATATTATCAGAGGCATCACCCTGCAAGCCTAGCATATCGCGCACTTGATCTACCTGTTCAATATCCCATTTTTCACACACTTCTTTGGGTCCAAGTACATCAACAGCGTTACCCATATAAGCCGGTTTGTAAAGCAAGATGTCTTCTTCCACCAATTGTCCGAAATCCTTATCGGGGGTCATCATAAATACTTTGAATCCTTCTTTTACAGCTTTCTTGGCAATAGTACCGATGATATCATCAGCCTCGTAGCCATCGTATTCAAGAATAGGTATGTTGAATCCTTTGATGATTTCCTTCACGATGGGTGTGCCATAGCTTACATCTTCCGGACTTTCCTGACGGGTGGCTTTATAATCCTCAAAAATTTCATCACGAAAAGTGGGTTCGGCTGTATCAAAAGCCACGGCTATGTGTGCGGGTTTTTTCTTTTGAATTACCTCCAGCATCGAATTGGTAAATCCGAAGGGAACACTGGTATTGCGGCCTTTGGAGTTGATACGCGGATTCTTGGTAAAGGCGAAATGGGCACGATAAATCAATGCGTAAGCATCCAGCAGAAATAGGGTCTTTTGTTCAGTCATATTGCAAAGTAGGATTTGGCATGCGGCTTTTCAATTGGGCAAGGCCACTGATAATCAATAATCGCCAAAATTGTGAAAATTCAGATTAAAAAATTCTTAATCCTGTAATCAATACTGATTAATAAATATCTTTCACTTGAAAAATTGTTAATTTGAGTACACAAAAAAATCAACCCAATATGAACTCACCCTTAGAAGCATTTTTACACTGGGAGCAAAAGACCCCCGACAAAATACTTTTCAAACAGCCACTTAATGGCCAAGTAAAAACATGGACTTACGCAGAGGCAGGAGATGAGATCAGAAGAATAGCAGCAGGCTTAAGAGAAAATGGAATGACGCCAGGAAGTCATGTTGCTGTACTTTCTAAAAACTGTGCAGAGTGGATCATGTCAGACCTGGCTATCATGTATGCGGGCTGTGTATCTATTCCTATCTATCCAACACTTACTGCACATAGCATACAACCAATACTTGAGCACAGCGAATCTAAGATGATTATTTTAGGTAAGCTGGATGATTATTCAACACAGAAAGATGGTGTGCCTGCCAATGTGAAAAAATTATGCATGGCACAGTACGGCACGCAAGATGGAGATCAATGGGAAGATTGGAAGAGGCAGTATGAGCCATTAAAAGATATGCATAACTGGAAGGCTGAGGATATACATACCATAATGTATACATCAGGTACAACGGGCAAGCCTAAAGGGGTGATGCATGCCATAGGTACTTTTGATGCAACAGTTAAAAGAGCAATTGATGATTTGGTTATTGATAGGAACAAACCACAATACATGTTTTCATATTTGCCGCTTAGCCATATTGCCGAGCGTATGGGTATTGAAACTGTAGGGCTTTACCTGGGCGTAACATTTTCATTTGCAGAATCGCTTGAGAGCTTTGCACAAAACCTGGCAGATACTCAACCAACGGTATTCTTTGCAGTGCCGCGCATTTGGGCCAAGTTCAGGGAGAAGATTGAAATGAAGTTGCCCCCCAAGAAAATGAAGACTTTATTGTCGATTCCAATTATAAACAATATCATTCGCAAGTCAATTAAGAAAAAATTAGGTCTTTCAAGAGCCACCCATATTTTCAGTGGTGCTGCACCTATTACTGTTGATATGCTGCAGTGGTTTGACAAACTGGGCGTACGCATTTTACAGGCATACGGCATGACAGAAGATTGTGTGTATGCACACTTTAACCGTAACGATGCCAACAAGCATGGCACCGTAGGTAAGCCATTGCAAGGTTTGCAGGTAAAGATTGCAGATAGCGGTGAGATAAGAGTTAAGTGCCCGGGTCTTACAAAAGGCTACTATAAAGAACCAGAAATGACCAAAGAACTTTTTGATGAGGAAGGTTATCTCAAAACCGGTGACATGGGCGAGATAGATAATCAGGGTTTCTTGAAAATTACAGGGCGTATCAAAGATCAGTTCAAGACAGATAAAGGAAAATACATTTCTCCGGGACCTATTGAAATGAAACTTGCCGCCAATACTGACATAGAAAGTGTTTGTGTGGTGGGCATGGGAGTTCCACAGCCCATGGCCCTGGTGGTGCTCTCGCCTGCAGGCAAAGAAAAAAGCAAAGAAGAGGTCATCAAAAGTATTACAGCAACAATAGATGAACTCAATCCGGGCCTTGAAGCTTATGAGCAAATTGAGAAAGCCGTAATCATGAGCAAGGACTGGACGGTAGAAAACGGTCTGATGACGCCAACCTTAAAAGTGAAGCGCAACGAAGTTGAGAAATTGTATCTGCAAACTTATCCTGCCTGGTTTAACATGGAGGGCAGAGTTGTTTGGGCATAAAATTTATTAAGCATGGAAGCCTGGGTATTTCTTCTGATGATTTCAATTGCTGTGATTCAGATCTGGGCAATTGTTGATGTGTTTCGGCATGAGCAATCTCCAAAAAATATGATCTGGTGTTTGCTTATTCTTGTATTCCCGGTAATTGCGGCAATTGTTTACTTTCAAAATAAGCCCAGAAGAAAGTTCAATCCTTTTAACAAATAGTATTTTACTAACTGAAAAATAAAGGCCTTGTCATTGCAAGGCCTTTATTTTTTCTTGAAGTCGTTGCGCATCAATATTACCCGGATCAAGCGCCAGTGCTTGTTGTAAATTTTTGCGGGCATGTTTTTCTTTTCCCATCATCAGGTAAATATCGGCATACACCACATATGGTTTGGGGGCATTGTCATTTTTGAATATTTGCTTTAGTTGTTGTGCATGTGATAAAGCCTGCTTGTAATTACCTTGTTCTGCCTGAAGCTTGGCGGCAAAGCCCAGTAAAAACGGATTACTTAATTGTTCTTCGCTGCACAATATCTGCATAGAGTCAAGTGCAGCTTGCGCCCCATAATTAATATGAAGCACTTCAATATATTCTGCTTTGTAATAGATATCATCCGGATACTGATGCACCAGTTCTCTTTGGGTATTTTCTATCACAGGAAAAATTTCTGCGAAATAGGCTTTGCTTTTTTCAGGTTCTGATTCTCTAATGTTAGTAAGCTTTACCAGCATCAGGTAATTGTCGAGTAATTTTCTTTCATCACCACTCAGTTCATTTTTTCTGTTTTCTAATGTCTCTTCAATTTTTGTTCGTTCACTCAAGTCGCGTGTAATTCTTCCCAATAGACTTAGGCCTAATATGAAATCCGGGTCAGCGTTAACCATATCTCTGTAAGCCGCTTCTGCCCCGGTGTAATCTCCGCGATCCATCACCCGGTGCCAGCCTTCATAATAGAGCGTTATGGCAGCTTTTGATGTGGTACTCAAAGGAAGCTCCTGCGCGAAACATGCATTTTGTATCAACAACATCAGAATTTTAAGCAGGAATAATCTTTTCATATGTACTCAGAAATATTTTTAAATGTCTTGCCTTGCAGCGTGTAAAAGGAGTAGAAATCTCAGTTAAATTTAGGTGTAATTAATTGTTTTTATGAGAACAAAAGACTTGAGTGGCATTATACTGCTTTTATTTTGCTGCTTGTTTAGTGGCTGTATCAACAGCAGCTTTGTAATCACCAAAGTACCTACCCAGCCGGTTTTTGATGTAGAAGCCAAGAAAGTACTCATTGTAAGCACGTATGATGTTGAGCAAGAAAATTTCAGAAAAAAGAAAAAAAATCTCTTTAAAGAACTGATAGATCTTGCTATGGTACGTATGGCAGAGGAAATGGAAAAAAGAGCTTCAGTTGAGGCAGTTGCATTAAGAAATACAGACGCTACAGGTTTAAGGTCAGAAGAACATCCGGCTCTTGTTGAAGAATTGATGCAGAGGTATAAAGCGAGTGATGTTATTCTCATCAACAAACTTGATGTATATTTTGTACAGACAAATGTTTCGGTTGAAATAAATGAAGATGGTAGCAGAAGCAGAACAGCATATTATGATATACATTCATTTGTAAAATATGCCTGGTATGATAAAGAAGGGTTATTTCAGGAGCATGACAATGATATTTTCAGATTTTATGATTCAAGATTAGTGATTAGCGGTTTGCTTGCCGCGGGCCCCAACGTAGTAAAGCGCAGCGAAGATGCGCTTGCCTTTACATTTGAAAACACGCGCAGGTATTTGAATTTATATTTTCCGGGATTTGAAGAGCGACAGCGCAGTTTGTATAGTGGTAAGCGCGTAGGCCTGATCAAAGAGCCAGTTAAAATTGGCGACTATGAAAGAGCGTTGCAAATTACCCTGCAACATGTTGAAGATCCAAATCCTGATTATGCTGCTTCTGCCAATTATAATTGCGCTGTTCTGTTAGAAGCCATGGGTCGTTATGATGAGGTCAGAAATTTTTTACTGAGGTCTATCCAGTTAAGAAATAGTTTTCATGCACAAGAAATGCTGAGAGATTATTAAATTTGAGTTTCAGAATAGTAAAGATCATGAAAGTAAGCGCATTGATTGTAGTATTTTTTACGGCACTGTTTGCACAGGCGCAGTCGAAAGAAAAAATCAGAAAAGGAGATGATGCCATAGATTTCGCAGCTATAACAGAAGATGGCGCAGCAGTACGCTTATCAGATTTAAATGACAAATACATATTATTAGACTTTACGCATATAGGTTGCGGACCATGCTGGCAGTCTTACCCCCACCTCACAGAAGTACAAGCAAAGTATAAAGAGAACCTTAGGGTGGTAACTTTTCATATTGATGATATGAAAGATAAGTGGAAAGAGTTTGCTGAGCGAAGAGGAATAGCCGTAAACTGGCTTACGCTGTGGGACATTGAAAACAAAAATGATGTGATGAAGCAATACCAGATTGATGGCTTTCCTTATTATTTTCTGATTGATGAAACAGGCAAAATCGTAGAGAAGATTTTTGGTTACAACAAGAACAAAATCAACAGCAGACTTAAGAAACATTTAGAATAATGCAATAGCTCAGAGTTTAAACTCTGAGCTATTGACACAAAATCTTACTTCAATCTCGCTTTAAAAAACTCCAATGTGTGTTTATAAGCATCTGCTGCTGCCTCTTTATCGTAACGCGGATTGCTCGGATTGGCAAAGGCATGATCAGCTTCATATGATTTGATGCTTAAATTCTTTCCGGCCGTCTGCATATTCTTTTCAAACTTATCCATTACCTCTTTATTAATCCAGGCATCTTTGGTTGGCCAGATGTTGAGCACATCGGTATTCAAAGTTTTTAACCTGTCTACGTTTTCTTCAGGCATGCCGTAATACATCACACAGGCTGCAGCATTTTTTCCAAGCAGCAAAGAAGCTTGCAAAGATTGTCCTCCGCCAAAGCACCAACCCACAGTACCCACGCGTGCATTATTACCGGCATATGCTAAGGCCCCTAGAATTATGGCATTGCCACGTTCTTGCTTAAATCCTCCCATGTATTTGCTGGCATCTTCGCGCGTGGTGGCTAACTGGCCATCATACATATCTAAAGCCAGCACGTTTACATTGCCCAAATCATTAAACAATTTTTCAGATTCTTCCTTGATGTTATAGTTCAAGCCCCACCATTCCTGAAAAACAAAAATCCAGTTATTGCTTTTTGTTTTGGCTTCTAGCAAATAGCCACGCGCATCCTTTCCATCAGAAGTTTTGAAAGTAATCATCTTACCTCCTGACTGCGAGATGTGCACATAAGCTTTGGGCAATTCGTGCGAAGCCACAAACTCAGCGTTCATGGTTAGCGCTGCAAATTTTTCTGTAGCGGGCGTGTGACAAATGGTAATGCCATCCTGCGCCAGCATCGCAAAAGAAACTAACATCAATGCGAGAGATGCGATAAATTTTTTCATAGCTATAATTTTAAATTTGTTTGGTGACAGTTCTTTCATAAATGATATAGTCCGTATCAACAGGAGTGAAGCCATTTTGTCTGAGGAGCAAAGCGATTTGTCCGCGATGATAGGTAGCATGATTAACAACATGTGTCAGTATATTACTGATGCGACTAACATATACATCGCCCTTTGTGTTTTTGTATTGAATGCTTTCTTCCAAAGAATTTGACGAGCGGATGTAATCCAGCCAATGTTTAGATGCAAAATCCTGCATTTCTACCAATTCTTCAATTGTATACTTGCGCCATAAACCATAAGCGCCATCTAATGGTTTTATCCTGCTTAGCCAGGTAATATCAGCCGCAAGCGTATGGCCCATCAGGGTTAAAATCTTTTCATCCCTCACTTTTTCCTTTTGCAGAAGCAGGATTATCCGGCTATTGGCCCAGTAATTATATTCGAACAGGTTTATATAATATTCTTTCATTATACCATGAGATTTATGCAATCAAGTTACAAGCATTTGTTGATAATTGCTGCAATTATTTTATCAGCCTGCACAGAGAAAAAGGAAGAAATCAGCGCTGAGTATGCCAGCAAGGCAATTGAGTCGTATTTCAATCTTTCATTTACCGATGCCCAGCACGATTCACTGCAAGGCAATCTTGAAAATTTTCTGAAGTCATATGAGTCCATGCATGCTGTGCATATTCCCAATTCAGTTGCACCGGCACTTCATTTCAATCCGCTGCCCGAGGGTTTTCAGATCAACACAAATCAACAAGTTGTCAATTTTGGTATCGATACACGCGCAACATTACCTGAAAGCAAAGCTGAGCTTGCCTTTTATCCGGTGTATAAACTTGCAGGTTTAATACAAAGCAGAAAAATTACCTCTGTGGAGTTAACACAATTGTTCATAGAGAGGCTGAAAACTTATGCAGATACTTTGCAATGTATGATTACCCTGATGGAAAGAGAAGCCTTGCAAGCTGCACGCAAAGCTGATCAAGAAATTGCCAGAGGGAGATACCGCGGTCCGCTGCATGGCATTCCTTACGGCATCAAAGATTTGCTTGCGGTTGATGGTACCCTCACTACCTGGGGCGCTATGCCTT
>DAOLDI010000017.1:0-13326 GCA_035327445.1 Cyclobacteriaceae bacterium
GGTCAGAAGAAAAGGCCCTATTAGATCTCAATATGGCTGATACCACACAACTAAAAAAGATTTTTGGCATAGGAAGTGTCCTCTCAGCCAGAATAGTGAACTACCGCACTAAGCTCGGTGGTTTTGTACATTCAAAGCAATTGAATGAAGTGTATGGCCTATCTGAAGAAGTAATTGATAGAATAAACAAACAATTCTTTATTGCCGAAGATTTTATTCCCTTACAGATAAACATTAATAATGCAGATCAGAGCAACCTGGCAGCTCATCCTTATCTTAATCATCAACAGGCAAGGACAATTTTAGCTTACCGACAACAGCATGGAAACTTTCAATCAAAAGAAGATTTAAGTAAGTTATACTTGATTAATGATACTTTGCTGGTCAAAATTTTACCATACATAAGTTTTTAAGCAAATTGAGGCAAAGCTTTTACGGTGGAGCAAAATAGAATTCTAAAGACATACCTAAGAAGACTTACCAATTTAAGTGGTAATAATCGCTCTTTGCTTTTACTTAAGTTGAGTGCCGAACAATTAATTGATTTACATAAACTAAGCTACTTAGAAAAGACAAATTCATTTTCCATTTTAACTTCTCTTATTGCCGGTAAATCACATGTTTTATGTGCTGTTACTGATGCCCGCATGGAGCAGAGCAATGAAGTGAGCCGCAGATTAAAAAGGCTCCAACGTATTGATCAGTTGATATATGAAGAAAAGGGATCAAAAGATCTGCATGTTGGCTGGCCCATATTAAGAGGAAAATTCAATGATGGAACTAATGTAAGGGCTCCATTGGTATATTTTCCAGTTAGCCTGCAGCAAGAAAAAGGTAAGTGGATACTTTTTTTAAGAAAAGATGCAGGCATAAGTTTCAATAAATCTTTTTTACTGGCTTATGCTTACTACAACCAACTTAGTTTAGATGAAGAATTATTAGACAGGTCTTTTGAAGATTTCGATACAGATAAGGATGTATTCAGGAGTTCGCTTTATGAGGTATTGAAAGAAAGTAATATTGAAATTGATTTTAATACAGACAATTTCAAAGATGAGCTGCAAAGTTTTCAAGAATTCAGCAAAGAGAGTTTTGAAGAGCAAACAGCTGTTGGAAGAATAAAACTTTTTCCGGAAGCAGTAATAGGAATTTTTCCGCAGGCTTCAACGCAACTTGTGCCAGATTATACTGCTTTATTGAAAGAGGATCAGTTCAAAGATCTTGAACAATTTTTTTACGAGCGTTCACCAGCCAAGCAAACTGACAACAAAATAAGTCTGTTTAGTCCTGATCATATAAAAGAAGAAAAGCTCTTCAATGTTTTTAAGCTAGATGCATACCAGGAATTAGCCATAAGAACCGTTAAAGCAGGGAATTCGATTGTAGTTAAAGGCCCGCCTGGTACAGGTAAGTCTCAGTTAATCTGTAATCTATTAAGCGATGCTATTGCCAATGGTAAACGGGTCTTAATTGTTTGCCAGAAAAGAGCTGCGCTTGATGTAGTATATGATAGAATGAGAAGCAATAACCTGCATAAATTTTTGGCATTGGTGCATGATTATCGCAACGACAGAAAAGAAGTTTACGAAAAAATAAATGAACAAATAGAGAATATTGACAGGTATAAGCAACAGAATAATAATATTGATACAATTCAGTTAGAGCGAAATTATATTCATATATCCAGAAGAGTAGATCAGATTGTTGAAGAACTTGATGAATTCAGAAAAACTTTATTTGACGACAATGCCTGCGGAATAAGTATAAAAGAGATGTACCTCAATTCGTCTCCGCATGAGCCATTTATAAATTTACGACAAGAGTTTCGTTATTATACACATGATATTGCGCAGGAATTTTTGATCAAATTCAAAACTTATCATGCTTATGCTTCACAATTTCTTCAAGACCATTATTTGCTTGCCGATAGAAAGAGTTTTGCTTCATATAAAATAACCGATTTAAAAAGAATTAAAGAGACGATTAGCGATCTGATTCAGTTTCAACAAAAAAGTATTGCCAAAATTTATGAGTTGGCAGGCATTGAAATAACGATTGAGCAAGCAGAAGAATTATTAAGATACAGGCATCTTGCAGTTGAAATGCTGGGTAGTTTGAGACTTGATGCTGTATATAATTATTTCAGAAAAATAAAAGGAGAAACAGATGATGAAACAAGCTCTCTGTGGTTAGAAAATATTGAACGAGTCTTTTTTGACTGCTTTAATAATCATGGGCCTGAGAAAACCCTTCAAGCTCAAGACTTGGGCAGATTCCAGGAAGTACTTCAAAAAAGTATTATGGCAAGAAAAAGTCTAGTTAGACTATTAAGATGGGAGCTCTTTTCTAAGGATAAATTTCTGATAAAACGAGTAATGGTGGCCAATCAAATCCCAAATAATAAACAGGGATTTAACAGGTTGGTAATGATGATTGATAACAGACTGAATCTTGAGCATAACATCACCAAATTGAAATCAAAAATTTGGCTAACAGATTTTCCAACTGGTTATGATCAAAATCAATGGGAGCAATGGTTTAAAAAGCAAAAACTTGCACTAAGGGCTAAACTTATTTATAGTTATTTCGAATCTATTAACATAACGATTGACCCTTTAAATCTTGACTTTAAAGATTTTAAAAATGCTTTTGAAGAATTATTTGAATTGCTTAGAGAGATCCCTGAGAGAAAGACTATATGGGAAAATTACCTCAGTAATCTTCAAATAAATAAACTACTGCGGCAACCAAATACTGCAGAGGGCATTATTCGTCAATTAGATCTGGATTTTGAGGCGCTTAGCGAGTTTGATCGCATTAATGATTCTTTAGCAGAGCATGAAAAAATTACAATAGATAGGTTATACGACCTACTTGGTCCGGAGGTGAAATATGAAGATTTCAAAAAGGTATTTATAAACAGTAATTACCTGGCATGGATCGAACATCTGGAAACAAAGTACCCTGTACTCAGAAGTGTATCGACTTTACGTATTTCTCAATTGGAAACTGAATTGCAGGAATTAGTTCAACAAAAGCAGTCCTTAAGTACAGATATCGTATTAATGCGTGCAAGAGAACGGGTATATGAAGAAGTTGAATTTAACCGATTAAGGAACAGGGTTACTTACAGAGATTTGAAACACCAGGTCACTAAAAAAAGGCGCATCTGGCCAGTCAGAAAAGTAGTTAATGCATTTGATGAAGAACTTTTCAGGTTAATACCCTGTTGGCTTGCATCTCCTGAAACTGTTTCTGCACTTTTCCCTATGAAGTCATTTTTCGACTATGTGATTTTTGATGAGGCTTCACAATGTTTTGCTGAGCGCGGCATACCCGCAATGTATAGGGGCAAGCAGGTTATTATTGCCGGAGATGATAAGCAGTTAAGACCATTTGATTTGTATCAATTACGTTGGGATGAAATTGAAGAGGAATTGCCGGAAACAGAATTGGATTCTTTACTTGATTTATCGGCAAGGTATTTAATGCAGGTGCAGCTGCAATCGCACTATCGTAGTAATCATCCTGCCCTCATTGCATTTTCTAATAAGCATTTTTATAAGAATGAGTTGAAGTTGATACCGCATAAATCTGTTATAAATGATGTAAAACTTCCTATTGATTATATAAAGGTTGAGGGCGTATGGGAGAAAAATGTTAACGAAGCAGAGGCAAATAAGGTAGTGGAATTGGTTGAGATTCTTCGAAAATCAAATCCTGATAAGTCAATAGGGATCATTAGTTTTAATTCACCCCAGCAAATGCTGATAATAGATCTTTTGGAAAATTATTTTGCTGATAAAAGAAAGGAATGGCCACAGGATTTAATGGTAAAGAACATTGAGAATGTGCAGGGAGATGAAAAGGATATTATTATTTTTTCACTGGGCTACGCTGCAGGTAAAAGCAAAAAGCTGATGATGCAATTTGGAAGTCTAAATGTGCAGGGGGGAGAAAACAGGCTAAACGTTGCAATAACCAGGGCTCGGGAAAAAATTATTGTTGTAAGCAGTATTTATCCGCATGAGCTTAAAACTGATGATATTAAAAATGATGGGCCAAAGTTATTGAAGGCGTATTTACAGTTTGCATATGATCTTGCTCAAGGTACTTATGAGGCACGTCCGCTTAATCAACCAAAGCATCAGTTCAACTGGTATCTATCTTCTCGTATTATTAATTTACTCAATGCAAACTATGCTGCTTTTACCTTTGGCAATAGCCTGATGCCTCAAACTGATATAGAGATAAGACAAAATAAAAAGCATGTTTCTGTTATACTTACAGATGATGATTTCTACCACGCTGCACAATCCGGAAAGGAAGCCCATGCTTATATTCCATTGCAATTGAAAGAAAGATCGTGGCCTAATCTAAGGGTGTTTAGCCGTGAGTGGTGGTTTAATAAAGAAAAGTTAATGAACCAACTCGGAGGATTTATTTCAGAACAAGTTAGGGATTAACCTTTTCATGAGCTCTTGGCCTAATTGCTTCTTTTTTGATATTGATTTCAGCCCTACCTTCCGCATAAATGGTAAACTGTAAAAAATTCTTGCTGATAAGAAAGTCACTAAGATCAATATCAAGATTATGAAACAGAATTTCAACTTTATCACCAATGTTGCTGTTTGAAATGGCTTGATTGATGATATCAGATAAGCGACTTATTTCTTCTGAAATTTCTATACTTAAATAAGACACCACGTGATTCATCACGTATTCATATAATAAATTATTTGTTATACCCAGCAAAGTATTGTTTGTGTGAATCTTATAATTAAATGAATCAATGGCTATCTGTTTTTTGTCTTGTATATACATTGGTTTTCCTTCTACTTCAATAAGCGCTTCCACATCTCCTGCAATCCAGCTAAGTACAATTACTTTTTCTTTGTTTCCATATAGTCTTACTGAATCTATATTAACAGTATATCCAGAGTAGCTTAATTGCTGCCCTTTCAGATTGTAATTTATGATCTCATTAATTTCATTCAGGTCAAGATTACTGTGAATGAAAATTTTAAGAGAATCTTCAGAAAAACTGAGTTTTCTATATCGTGGTAATCTGTTAGGCAAATTTTCAAGTTTTTCTCTATTGATGTCTGCGTAAACAAAGGTATTCAAGCGAGCCAATGCTCTAATTTCTTTTTTTGGCCCTTTAAGTAGTTTTAACCGAATGTCCTGGGCATCCAGTTTAAGCCATACTTCTTGTGCCTGCCTGTTTATCAATATTGGCTTCTGTATATCAACCCAAATCTTAGTAATAGCTTCGTCAAGTTTAATTAATGAGCCTAAAGTGGCATCTAACTGATAGAGAAGTGTGTCTTGATTTTCTATTAGAAATTTTTCAAGTTGGTTTTTGAGGTTTAGCTCAAAAAAACCAACAGGTAAAGTGGGTTCTTTAATCCATTGAATACTATCAAGTGTAGTGGTAGGGCTTAATTTCCATGATTGATCAAAATCAATTTCACTTTTCATGTGTAGAATCAATTCTGTTTCAATTGGTTTTTGATTCTTTATTGTTAGCCCCAGTAAATCTTTTTTAAATAATGCTGAAATTTTAAGTGGAGCGGTATAAGTTAGAACTGGAGTATCCCAATACAGATTAATATTATCTGTTTTAGTTACTTCTAAAAATATTTCTGCTTTTCTGTCTTCAATTAAAATATCCTTGCTTAGAAAGGTGCCATCAAGTTTGGTATTAACTAATTTTGTGAGATTGTTAAGATCAAATGATATTGGCACATATAGCGTAGAGGTGTTTTTGACCAATGTGCTGTCAAAATCATTTGCAAGGGGTAAATCATAATTTGTTGAATTACCACAAGACAAAATGCAGAATGCCAAAAATATTACTAATCCATTAGCGAGAGCAAATTTTTTTATGTAAGCGATAATTGCAAGAAGCATGAGCTTATGACTTAAGATTGCATAAATAGTCTCTTAGAATTATTTACAACTTAACACCTTATTCATAATATTGAAAGCATGTTTAAGCACAAATTAACCGGATTACTCATTTATTTTTATACTTTATTGAATGGAATCCCACCTGATAATCCTGATTTCGTACCTGTGAGCAAACATTATCTGGTTACGCGAATCGGGAAAATGCCAATTATTGAAAGTTCAGGTTTCGCTCATGCCAATGAAAAGGGTTTATTCTGGACGCATGCTGATAGTGGAAACAAACCCTGGCTTTATAAGATAGATATGTATGGTGGTTTAGTAGATACTCTGCAGTTGAATTTCCTTAAAAATATTGATTGGGAAGATCTTGCTGCAGATGATGAAGGCTATATTTATATTGGAGATTTTGGAAATAATGCAAACGCAAGAAAAAATCTGGTGATTCACAAAATCAGTCAACAAGGAGAATACCTTGGAGCTATATACTTTGATTATGCTGATCAATCTGAATTCCCACCTGCAAAAAAGCAGATGAATTTTGATTGTGAAGCATTCTTTTGGGCAGATGGAGAATTGCATTTATTCTCTAAAAACAGGGGTGATAAATGTGTTAAGCATTATGCCATTCCTGATGCACCAGGATATTATACCATTAGTCCACGCAGCTCAATTTATTTGAGAGCAGCCATAACTGCGGCTGATTATCATGCTGAAAGTGAAAGATTTGCACTATTTGGTTACGGAAAAATTTATTTGTTTGATTTCGTTGGTACAGAAAAAATATTTGAGGCCCCATATGGTAAAGTGAAATTTAAGCGTGGTGGCACTGCAGAGGCTTTACTATATATAGACTCAAACAGCTTACTGCTTGGAAACGAGCGGGGTAAACTTTGGCAAATCATGCCTAAGCATTAGTATGATGACATTTGCAAAACGTGTAATTGATTTTAACAAAAATTTAAATTTTGTTGGAAGGTTACCTAATGGAATTCGCATCATGAATCCTTTTGCCGAAAACCCCGATGTGCTTAGGATATCAGCCGAATTTTATGAAAAGTATTATGATGATAACAAGCTGAGGAAATTAATTTTGGGTATTAACCCCGGCAGACTTGGTGCTGGTGCCACCGGAATTCCTTTTACAGATACTAAGCGACTTGAAGATTATTGTGGAATTAGCGTAAATACGTTTTCAACACATGAGCCTTCATCAGTTTTTGTTTATAAGGTTATTGATTTGTTTGGTGGCACAGAAAAGTTTTATGCTAAGTATTATATCAATTCTATTTGTCCGCTGGGATTTCTTAGCAAGAATCCAAAAGGTAATTGGATTAATTACAATTACTATGATGCAGAACATTTGTTTCGCAAGGTAAAATCATTTATGATCAGCAGCCTTAGAGAGCAATTGAATTTTGGAATCAATACAGATGTATGTTATGTGCTTGGAAGAAAAAACGCAACATATATAAACAAACTGAATCAACAGCACAATTTTTTCAAGTCTATTGAAGTATTAGATCACCCCAGGTTTGTTGTGCAATACAAATCCAAACAAATGGATTTTTACCTTTCAGATTACTTGCGGGTTTTATCAGCTTAAATGAGCTTTAATAAAGTTTCGCTGTCAATATCGTGGGCACCTGTAAAAGGAATCAATTCAGGTTGTATGTTAAGCTTCTTACAGAGTTCTTTATATTCTTTTATTTTCTCCGCTGTAAGAAAAGGGTCATTTTCTCCATAGACAAATTGAATTTTTTTGTTGGCCAAGTATTCACTTCCCAAATTGAAATCAAGATCGGGCGGAAATATACCGGCCCATAAAATCAATCTTTCAAACTGAACTTGTTTATCCATTAACCAGCGTGTTACGGTGGCACTGCCTTGAGAAAATCCTAATAGTGTAACAGGGGGTAGCTTTTTGTTTAGCAATACAAGCTCTTGATAAAGGGCATTAAGATATTTGATGTAGTTACTAATATCTCTTAATCTATCTTCTTTGGTCATCCATGTGGCGCCAACTCGTCCGTAAAATCCTTCCAGATAAAATCTTGAGAGACCTTCAGGTGCAATTACACAGATTTGATGCTTTTCCAGCACTGAAAATTTACGTATGAAATATTGAGCAAGTTGTCCGTAGCCATGCAGCACAATCCAAAGCTGCCTGGTTTCTGCATTGAGTTCAGCAGCCTGGTAATACCTTGCATTAAATGAAAAACTTACTTCTTTTTCTGACATGTGAGGTCATAAAAAAGCCACCCAGTTGACTGAGTGGCCTATATTAAATAAAGTTTGATCAGCGTTTAAAACCCATTGCACTACCTCCACAATAATTTGAAGAGCCTTCAAAAGAATACTGAATATAAAATATGCCTGTTGTGTTTGAAGGATAAACTATGGCTGAGACAAATTGATCACCAACTTTACTGGAAGCAACCTGGTTTCTATTACCATCAAATAAATTCACAACAATACCATCTGCCTGGCTTGTTGGTGTGCAAATATTAATGAGATATTGTGTGCCCTTGGTAAATACATAAGAATACTCTATTGTTTTCTTTGAGCCGCCATCACCATCAACCTTGTAGCTCTTTAGGAAGTTGAAGCCATCTGCAAGTTTAGGAATGCATTCGTTACTTAAACTTTCTGCATTACATGTAATGTTTAAAGTTTTGGTTTCAGTTCCTTTAAATGCCATCAAAGCCATGATGGAGAAAAATAAAATAATACTTCTCATATAATTAAGTTTCTGATTTTAACTGATTACTTTCTTTCTTATGGTTGAGGTTACTTGTTTGATATTATTGATATCTTCTGGTGTTATTTCAACAGTACTGGTACTATTGTCCTTAATCATCATTATTCCGTTAACAATTTCATAAGTAGCTTCTTTGTAGGTATAAATAATGTTCACCTTGTCAAAGACGTTTTTCAACTCCGTCAGGTCATCCAATAAAGATGCCATATTTTTATCAACCTCACTGTAGAAGGATAGTAGTAGCATGATGTTATCCAGAATAATTTTTTGTGCACCAATTATTTCCTGTAGGTCTTTGTTAGATGGGTCTAAAGAAGAAATCTGGCAGGTAATATGTAAAGCTTCAAGCCAGCCGCCTGTAAGAAGCAGTACACTGAGGTTTGAGCGGCTCTGCTCCTGCAAATAATCATTGATGCTGTTAAAATTCTGAGTAGTTACTAACAAGAGAGAATCTAAATTTTTACTGCTGGTAGCCAGCTTACCTATTGTGGCCACATCAAAGAACTGGCCAATATTAAGGCCATCTGCTAGAGTTTTAATGCTTGAAATATACTTGATCCCATCCTGGTTTTGTTCATAAATATTGGTGTATCCTAAATCGGTACCATAGATACCCAGATTTAATGCTTTTTTAAAGTTGCTATTATATCTGGAGGCATTGTCGGCATTATTCAGCAAATCGGCATTATACTTTTTGCCGCTTTGCTTTAAAAGCATTGAAATTTCCAGGGGAGAAGGAATTTGCTGAAGGATGTCTCCAATTACTTCTTCTGATATTGAAGGGCCTGCTATAGCATTTTCATCAAGGCTTTCTAAAAAGGCTTTTTCATTGGGCTTTGAGCCAGATCCACAGGCACTTAGAACAAGAAAAAGGAAACAGGCGAAGTAGGTTTTCATAATAAACTTATTAGGCGTACAAATTTATAAATTAGGCCAAATTAGCATGCCTAATATCACTTTTTCAGTCGAATATTCCATCTTTCAAGTGAATTTAGTCCCTTTTTTAACCATTCATAATATAATGCAAGGTAGAGGAACATGGACATTAGCCAAATTATGGCAATATTAAAGTAGTAAGTATCTAAATATATACCAATAAAATGCTTTTGTGGGGCAAAAAATTGCGACCTGTAATCGAACAAATGCCTTGGCTTGGTTTCGGCATATATAGGATTGATTTTTTGAATAAGCCTAGCCTTATGTTCCACAACCCGGTCTTTCTCTTTGATGTTTCGCACAAGCTCAGACATGCTTTCATTGTAATACCTGTCTTTATATTGACTTAGATTGTAATTCAGGTTCTCCTGGCTTTCAAAAAAGGCAATCATTTTCTCTCTTAGTGCTACCTTTTCATTGTATTGCTGCTTATAGTACTTTTTGAAATTGTCCAGGTATTGTTCAATAGCTTCGGCCTTTTCTTTTGTAAATGATTCTATACTAAGGTTGTTGACAGTTTCAATTCCATCTCGGTAGGCTTCTTGTTCAAGAGAATTTTCAATTAACTTAAGGTTGTAACTCACAACTTTTCTGACACTGTCATTATTACTTTGATAATTAGCTGAAGCATATTGCAATCTCTTTTTCAAAAGGTCAACCACATAAGCTGATTTGAAGTCTGCACGCGCCTCCTCTTGCTCATATTTAAAATATGGAGCCATATAATCATTATTCTTAAATTGATACACAGCCATTGCCTCATATGCCCAGCGCGAGGCCATTACATCTGCTATCAGCGGAACCCTGGCCGGATTGCTTAACACAGGATGCAACTTATCAAAACTAAAGAGTAAGCCGCTTAATATCATCTGCGGAATTAATAAAAGTGGTATAAGTACGTAAACAGTTACAGCTGATTTGAATGCTGATGAAACATTGAGACCCATCACATTAGAGAAGCAACTTGTGCTGAATAAAACCAGCCAGAATGCAAATGTCATTCCCTTTACTTCAAGCACCAGATTGCCAATGATTACAAATGTTAATGTTTGTATAGCTGAGAGGCAAAATAAGATTCCAAGTTTGGAAATGAGATAGCTGTTCCAGCTTAGGTTGAGAAAAGATTCTCTCTTAAGAATTTTTCTGTCTCTTATAATCTCTTCGGCACTTACCGTTAAACCCATGAAAAGCGCTACAATAATGCCCATTAGTAAAAATGCCGGGAAGTTATCATTGAACCTGAACATATAAGCTGAGCCATCTGGTGCGCTACGGTATTTAATTACGTAAGCCAATATAAGAGCCAAAACAGGTGCCTCCAGCAGGTTGATGAGTAAGTATTGTTTATTACTGATTTTGGCAATCAAATCGCGGGTAGCAAAAATTACCATTTGCTTTAAGCGAGTTGGTATGTTTAAATTTTTTGCAGGTTTTTCTTTATCGTCTGCTAATTTAACAAGGCAGAATTGCGATTTGAACATTTCAGCCCATTGTTCTGCTGTAGCCTTTCTCTTGGTAGTAGTTTGGCCGTATTCATCTACTACTTTGGCATCAAGAATATTAAATATCTGCTCAGGATTTACATTTCCACAAGCAGGGCATTGTCCTTTATTACTGTCGATTTGTTTGGTGGCTTTTTTGAAATATTGAACAGCTTCAACCGGATGCCCATAATATACCAGGTAGCCGCCTGTATCCATAATCAGCATCTTATCAAACATCTTGTAGATTTCTGAAGATGGCTGATGTATAACTACAAATATTAATTTTCCTTTTAGTGAAAGTTCTTTTAGTAAGTCAATTACATTTTCAGAATCTCTTGAACTTAAACCTGATGTGGGCTCATCAACAAAAAGAACTGAGGGTTCTCTGATGAGTTCAAGCGCAATATTGAGTCTTTTTCGCTGTCCACCTGAAATTGTTTTGTCTAGTGGATTGCCAACTTTCACATCTTTTCTTTGTTCAAGACCAAGGCTTTCCAGTACTTCAATAACCTTACGGTGTAGTTCTTCTTCTGTTAAATTTGAAAAGCAAAGTTTGGCATTGTAGTAAAGGTTTTCATAAACAGTTAATTCTTCAATCAGTAAATCATCTTGTGCCACATAACCAATTACGCCTTCTATTTCTGATTTTTGCGCATGAATATCAAAGCCATTAATTTTGATATTACCCTTCTGTGGTTTTTCTAATCCTGCAAGTACATTTAATAAGGTTGTTTTACCTGCACCACTTGCACCCATTATACCTATGAGCTGTCCAGGTCCTTCCGATACTTGAATATTTCTTAAGCCAACTTGTCCGTTCTTAAATCTGAATTCTTCTATTTCGGCATTAAATGTAAGTTTTGAAGTTTGTAATTCTTTATTGAAGTGCCGCACAAGGTCACTGTAGTAAATTGCGTTACCTGTAGGTGTTTTTATGGTGCTTCCATGAGAAAAGAGGTAAACCCTTCCGGGTTGCATGGTAAAATTATTTAATACAATATTATCAGAACCCAGGTAGCGGGTAAAATACATATCCACACTCTTAATTCGTATAAATATGAGTGTGCCTTGCAAGTGAGCATGTAAAAATTTTGTTTCTTCTTTTCCATGTGTTGATTCGCTTATAACAAGTGCATCATCAATTTCGATTTGCTTATCTGTATCAGCCGTTATTAGATTTTCAATTAAAGTGTACTCAAGCTCTGTTATATTAAACACTGTCGCAACGGTATGAATCATCTCCATACGTTGAGAAGTAAAATTCTTATCTGAACCAACCAATTCAAATAATTTGGTAAGTACAATTACCTTTTGCTTTTGCTCTAATGTTTTATTGATTTTTTTACAAATAGCCAGGGTCTTAAGTGAGTCTTGTACCGATGTAGCTACGGGTTTCGCATCTGATTTTTTGTCTATAACAGGTGCATTAGGATCAAATCCAGAAATATTATCGTACAATTCCAGGTACGATTGAATAGATGATCTTTCTAATTCACTTTCGAAAAAAGACTTGACAAATTCTCTTTCATTAGTTGTTACACCACCATCAAGTTTGGTGATAATAGCGAAAAGTGTGGTGAGTGCTTTTAGAATTTCTTCACTCATAATTTAGGCAGGTCATTCAAAGATTAGATTAAAGTCATGACTATTTGTCTCACAGGCAAAATAGTAAAAATAAGATTAGTGTAACATTAAATATTCAAGCCCTTTTTTTTCTCACGTTACTGGATTCAAAGGCAAGGGGTAGTAAAGCTGCAGTGGTTGATGAAAGTACCCATTCATCTTGTTTATACATCATAATTACTTCAATTGGCGAGTTTTGCCTTGTCTCAAACTCAAACATCACTTGCCGGCAACCTCCGCACGAACTTGCGGGCAATAGATTCTCAGGATTATCGCGATAGGCACAAACCAACATGCGTTTGATTTTATTTTTAGGCTGATGGGCGCCAGCAGAAAAAAGAGCAACCCGCTCGGCACAAAGACCGGAAGGGTAGGCGGCATTTTCCTGGTTAGAACCATGCACCATGCTGCCATCTTCCATAAGCAACACACATCCTACATGAAAACCTGAATAGGGTGCATATGCATTTTTTGTGGCCTTAATGGCCTCATCCAAAAGAATTCTAATTGGATTTTCTAATGAAGCTGTACTCCCCAAAAACTTGAATTCAGCAGTACTATTTGATTTGTCTGACATCTAAATACTTTTAATAATTCAAAAGATGAAATAAA